>CAZBLX010000053.1:0-2897 GCA_964492865.1 uncultured Planctomycetia bacterium
CAGCATTTAGGAGTTGGATATCATCGCTGTCAAGTTCCAATTGCTCCCGGAGAAGATGGAAGGGTTTTTCAATACTATTTCCAGTTAAGTGATGGCACAAGCACCATCCATCTTCCAGAAGTTGATGGGGAAAATCCTCCTTTTGAAGTAAAAGTAAAAAATTCTGATCCTGGGTCAGCTTCTTTGGCTGGAGAAATTCTTTCAGATTATTTTTATCAAACCAAAAATTTTGAAACCGCTAGCACTTCTCAAGTAGTGATTGAACTTCAAGGAATTGAAGAAATGAAATTTAAAGTCGGAGATTATGTTTTAATTGAAGACCCTGAAAGTAAAACTCAAGAAACAGTCCAAGTAGTTGCTACCAGCTCAGAAAGCATTACCGTTGATCATCTTAATTATAGCTATCCTACCGGCTCTTTAGTTTACAAAAAAATTGCTGGAGCTTGGATTTACCTTGAAGGTACTGATAAATTCACCACCTCTTCTTCAGATGGCACTTTTGAGTTTAACAATTTAGGTGATCATCCTTATGATCTTGAAATCTTTAAAGAAGGCTATCTTCCAGCAAGCTTAAAAGGCGTTCCGGCTGGAGAAACTAATCTTAAAGTTTTTCTTGCTGAAGGAGAATGGCTTGGTGGTCTTTTAACTGGTCCACCATTTGTCATCTGGAGTGCACCTGAAGATGGAATGATGGCGGCACCTCGAGATATCTCTTTAGATGCTTTTCCAATTCTGATTTCCTTCTCAAAAGAAATGGCAACTTCAACTTTTACTACTTCTTCGGTTCGGCTTAAAAAATTCAATCCTGAAGATGGAACGACTCAAGATGTGACTGCTTCCTCAGAGATCAAACTTGCCTATCAACCAAAAAATGGTTCTTTTGAGGTAAATGGAGTGAGTTATTCTTTTGGACCAGAACCAAAATTGGTGGTTTATTCAGAAAAACTTCTGGATGAAAATACCATCTATCTTCTAGAACTTGATCAAACTATTACCGATACTTCTGGAAACCCAATTGAAGGCAATCGACCTGGTGGGGGTTATATTTTAAATTTCACCACTGCCGCTAATCTCGGTGATTTAGCTGAAGAAGAATATGGTAAAGGCGGAGAATTTATGCCTCCTTTTGTAAAGGGAATTTTTCCTTTACCCGGAAGTTTTGATGTCGGCACCAATCAAAAACTTTTAATCACTTTCTCTGAGCCAATGGATGCAAGTTCTCTTTCAGAAAGTATTAAATTGTTTAAAGTCGACTCTCCTTTCTCAAGTTCTGAAACCGAAACTGAAATTTCAGTCAATGTCACTTTGGATTCTGTCACTAAAAAAATTGCCATCATTCAAGCCCAGTCTCTTTCCTCAGAAACTCATTATCGCATTAAAATTTTAGGAAAAGCTCGCTCAATCTCAGGCATTACTATGGGACCTCCAGAAAATCCTTCAATGATTATCTTTAGCAGTGATTTTGAAACTGGAAAAAGTGCTGATCTTATTCCTCCAAAAGTGGTTGGAACGAGTCTTGATCAATACATCACCAGTTCTGGAAAAATTGTCAATGTTCCGGTTTCTTCAATAATTGAAATCGGCTTTAGCGAGCCTTTAGATCCAACCACAGTTAATGGAAACACGGTCATTCTTAAAACCGGAAGCACTCAAATTAATGGAACGGTTGAATTTGATCTTATCACTAACAATCTAAGATTTATTCCTGAAACCGCTCTTTCTCCAAACCTTGATTACACTTTAACTTTGCTTTCTGGCGAAAATGGCATTAAAGATTTAGCGGGCAATCAATTGGATGGCGATGGTGATGGAAATGGGGGCGATAATTACCTTCTTACTTTTAGCACTGGAGAAAGCGATACCATTGCTCCAAAACCCCTTTTTGCTAATGCCGATAACTTTAGAGTTGCCATTACTTTTTCTGAGCCAATGAATGCTGCCAAATCTACCGATGCGGTAAAATGGGAAACTTCGGTTCTTAATCCTAAAAATTATGAAATAAAATTTGGACCGAATAGCGGTGAAGAAAATTTGGCTGATTTAAGCCAAGCCATTTTGGAATATGAGCCAGGCACGATGACCGTCACCATTAAAGGAATTAAAACAGCTGAAGGTGGAATGCTTCCGGTGGGAGATTTGCTTCAAGTAAAACTTTTCTCTCTTTCTGATCTTTCTGGAAACTTGCTTGCCACCACTACCTTGACTGCGACCATCAAAGATTCTAAAGAGACATTTGGAATGTTAGGACCAATAATGGGAGGAATGATGGGACCACCTCCAGAAGCGGGTCAAATGATGGGACCAATGGTAGGAATGCATGATCCTTCTTTAATGGGAATGGCACCAATTGGAGTTTTTCCAATGAATCCTATGGCTGGAAAAGAAACCGTCTACTTTATTGATCTGCCAGTCAACATCCCGATTGAAAACGGCTATCAAATTGTCTTAACCTTTCCTCCGGGTTTTGATGTAAAAAATGCCGCTCCTGATCCTTTCAGTCCAGCAAATTCTGATTTTAATCATGAAGCTCCAGGTGTAATTACTTTTGATTCCAGTTTTGATTCTGATGGAATTGCGGTTGATCCTTTAGCTCGAACCATTACCATCAAATTGAAAGTAAGCGGCACTCCTCCAACACCTGATTTTTATCATTTTGATCTTAAGGGTATTAAAAACTCTACCATTCCAAAAGATTTCGGCACTCCAGGTTATACCGTTGATATTAAAATCAAAAACGATAAAGGCGTAGTTTTAGATTCAATGGTTTCAATGCCTTTCTTTATTAGCGAACCTGGAGAGTATACCATCTCAGGAACAATTTCGGCTACCTCTACTGACCCTAATTTTGCTGGCATTGAAGATGGAGAAACCATAAAAGTCTTCTTAGGTTCACCAAT
>CAZBLX010000053.1:2997-6467 GCA_964492865.1 uncultured Planctomycetia bacterium
AAAATCGAAGTTTATCTTAAAGGAAACTTTGCTAATTCAAAAGTAGATATTTTTGCTGGTTCAAAATCTGGTTTTCGAGTAAAAACAGTTGGACCTTTAGGTGACTTACAAGATTGGCAAAAATTTGAAATCTATCTGCCTCAAAATGGAATTTGGCATCTTAGTCTTGCTCCAAGCCTGCCTGAAGGACCAATGTTTCAAGGACCACCTCCAACGGTTGATTGGATACCACCTCAAGAAATAGAAGTAGAAGTCACCGGGCTTCCTGATAATCCTTCAGTTAAAGAAAATTCTCAAACTCCAAATGATGGCAAAATTTACTTTGAAGTCACTTCGGCTCAATATCAAATCATTGGCTATGTCAAAGATAGTAACGGCAATCCAATTCCTGATGCCGGCGTTGATGCTTTCCAAATTAGAGGCTTTGGAATGCCTTCTCATACCCAAACTGACAGTCAAGGTAAATTTGTCTTAAAAGTAGGAATTCCAGCTGGCTCAAAAGAAGCTTCCTATGGTCTTTCCGTTTTCAAACCCGGACTTCCTTCTATCCCTCCAAAAACAGTTCTGGTAAAACCAAATTCAAACAATGACGATGGCAATTTAACTGCTGATGTCTATCTTGAAGGAGGTATTTTAATCACCGAGTCAAATCCTTTAATTATCAAAATTCCTAAATCATCTTTAACTATCTCAGGAAAAGTATTAGATGATGCCGACTTAACTGTTGCCCAGCCAGCCGCTTTTGTTTCGGTTTGGGCTTATAATGAAAAAACTGGAGAATTAGTTCATTCCAAAACTGACCTTAGCGGAACTTATGTGCTCTATGTCAGCCCCGGAACTTGGAAAGTCCAAGCTCATCTGCCTGATTTAGGAGATTTGCCACCACTAACAGTGGTGGTCACTGATCGTTCCGTTGGAAACATTAACTTAAAACCGTCTCAAAAAGAATCTCAAATGGGAACCATTTCCGGTCAAGTTTTAGCTTCTTCTCAACCTATCAGCGAAGCTCATCTTTGGATTGAAGGAAGAACTTCATCTGGTTTGCCTTATGAAAATGACACCAAAGTTGATGATCAAGGAAGATATCAGTTAAAAGTGCCAGCTGGAAACTATCAGCTTCATTGCTGGACTCCAGATTATGGAGAAATTGGATCTTATTCCATCAGTATCAGTGCTCAAGAAACAAAAACCGTTAATTTCTCAATTGATACCTCTCAACTTTCAATTTTAAGCTTCATCTTCCAAAATGCCACTTCATCAATGCAAGGATTTGTTGAGGTCTTTAATCCTAGCACTCATCAAGGCAATGGAATTGAAATTCTTGATCTTTCTTCTCCAAAAGAAACTTTGAAAGTCCCGGCTGGAGATTATGAGATTATGGCACATATTCCTGGATTTGGAGACTTCTCTCCCACCTTACCTCAACCTAACTTGCAAGGATTAATTACCCTTTCTCCTGGATCTACTACCATCGTCTTTAGCTTACCTTCTTCCAGCGAACAAGTAATTCTATCTGGTCAGGTAACCTCTTCTGGAGAGCCAATCTCTAATGCTTTTGTTTGGGTGGAAAATCTTGATTTAGGTCATCACTTTGGTACCATGACCAATGCTTCCGGCACCTATCTTTTAAGAATTGCTAAAGGTAATTATCGTATTGGAGTTGATAAGCCAGGATATAGTAGCTTACCTGAAGAGATAACTATTTCCCAGGACACAGTTTATAACTTCAATTTAGAGCCAACTCAAAATTATATCAAAGGCACGATTTATGACAGCAATGGCAATCCGGTTTCCCATGCTTGGGTCTGGGCAGAAAAAGTAGTTTCTCAAACTGACCTCACTCCAGTTGGCGGTTGGGCTTCAGCTGAAACTGATGCTTCTGGAAATTATCAACTTTCAGTAAGCGAAGGATGGTGGTTAGTTCATGCCAAAGGTGAAGGCTTTAAGGAAACCTGGAAAACCCAGGCAGTTTATGCTGGAGGCAGCACCAATCCAAACCAAGTAAACTTAACTCTTTCTCCTCTTCCAAACTTTACTTTGAAAAAACCCAAATCAAAACCAATCATCCCAGCCCAAGGAGGCACGGTTGATGATCGAAGTAATACTGGAGTAAAATTAGTTGTTCCGGCTGGAGCTTTAGGTTCTGATACCGGTCATGGAAAAGTAATCTTAAAAGAAACCACTGCCGTGCCTAAAACTGAAGCTAAAACTCCTTTAGGAGGAGAAGGAAAATTAATTGAAGCTTATGATTCTCTTAACAAGCCAATAAAAAACCTTTCCGCTCGAGCTGAAATTGAAATTGTGTATGATGAAGATAAATTGCCAGAAGGATTTTCAGAAGATCAACTCTCTTTAGGTTACTTTGATGAAGCCACTAAAGAATGGATTGAAATTCCTTCAGTGGTTGACACTCAAAACAACATTATTAAAGCAAAAATCTCTCACTTCTCAATCTTTGCTCCTCTGCTTCCATCAGACATCTCAGCACCCACCAAACCTGGTAAACCAACCGCTACTTTTAATCAAAATCAACGCTCAATTACCGTTTCTTGGACTCCTTCAACTGATGATGTTGCGATTGCTGGCTATGAAGTCTATCGAGCCACTTCGCCTAGCGGACCATTTGTCAACGTCTCAGGCGATGCCACTTCTCAAGGATACTTTGATGAAACAAAATTAGTGGCAAAAAATTGCTCTCAAATCTGTCAGTGGACCGATACCAATAATCTCTCTCCCAACACCACTTATTATTATAAAGTCGCCGCTTTTGACACTTCAGGTCATCATTCCTCTGCTTCAGAAGCTTCTGAAGGAGTACTTTATCAGGTCGCTGGAGCTTCAATTATTACGACTCAAAAAGCTTTTCAGGTAAGCTATCAGCCTGAAAAAGAAGAAAAAGTAGAAGAAGAGGAAGAAATAAAAGAAGAGAAAGAAGAAAAAATTGAAAAAGAAACTGAAGAAGCTGAAACAATTGAATTTGAAGAAATTTCTCCAATTTTTGAAAGAGACTTAGAATATGGAGAGAGAAGCGAAGATGTAAGGCGGCTTCAAAAACTTTTAGCCTTGGATAAAGAAATTTATCCTGAAGGACTTGTCACTGGTTATTTTGGACCTTTAACTTTGAAAGCAGTCCAAAGATTCCAATGCAAATACGGAATTGTTTGTCAAGGCGATCCTCAAAGCACTGGCTTTGGAAGAGTTGGTCCAAAAACCAGAGCAAAATTAAGAGAAGTTTTTGGAAAAATTTCAGAAAAAGAAATTCAAATTCAAACTCTCAAAGCAAAAATTCTTGAGCTTCAAAGAAAAGTATTGGAGCTTTTAGAAAAACTTTATCAGCTTTTGCTGGAAAAATTAGCTCAACTTCAGCAATAATTCTAAAAATATAAAAAAGAGGAAGCGCAAAAATGGCTTCCTCTTTTTGAAAAATTTTAGTGGAAAAAAGTTGTAATTAAAGCTTCTCTAATTTTTTG
>CAZBLX010000054.1:0-6375 GCA_964492865.1 uncultured Planctomycetia bacterium
AATAGAAGAGTATGAAAAGAAACTATCAGCAAGCAAAAGGATTTTTTTTCACATTCCCAAAACAGCTTCCTCTCAAACTAAAGATGGGAGAAAAGTTATACTTTCTGCGAATATAGAGCTTCCTGAAGAGTTAGATTCTATATCTTTTTATGGAGCAGAAGGTATAGGTCTTTATCGCACAGAATATATATTTTTAGGAAGAAAAAAATTACCTTCTGAAGATGAGCAGTATAAAGCATATATTAATGTTGCAAGAAGAGCCAAACCACATTCAGTGATTATTCGCACTATTGATATTGGAGGAGATAAGTTTTTATCCAAACCGGAAGTCCCTCGTGAATTTACTCCTTTTTTAGGTTGGCGAGCAATAAGATTTTGTTTAGCTAATCCTCATATTTTTAAGACACAACTTAAAGCAATTCTGCGTGCATCGCGAGAAGGAAATGTAAAAATTATGTTTCCCATGATTTCAGGAGTTGAGGAACTTAAGGAGGCAAAAAAAATTTTGAGAGAATGTAAAGAGGAATTGAGAAGAGAAAGAAAAAGATTTGATGAAAAAATTCCTGTAGGGGTAATGATTGAGGTGCCTTCAGCAGCTTTAACTGCAGAAATTCTGGCTAAAGAGTGTGATTTTTTCAGCATTGGAACGAATGATTTGATTCAATATGCTTTAGCGGTTGACAGAGCTGATGAGAAAGTTGCCTATCTTTATGAACCTGCGCATCCGGCAGTATTAAAGTTAATAAGAAATGTCATCAGAGCAGCTCACGCCCAAGGAATTAAAGTAGGAATGTGTGGAGAGATGGCTGGAGATCCTCTATTTACTCTTTTACTTTTAGGGATGGGACTGGATGAATTTAGTATGCCTCCTCCATCAATTCCTAAGGTTAAAGAGGTAATAAGAGAGGTGACTTTCCAGGAAGCAGAAAAAATTGCCTCTTTGGTATTGAATTTTTCTACTCCCCGGGAAATAGAAAAATTTTTACAGGAAAAACTTAAAGAGATTTTAAAAGATAATTATAATAAAATTTTTATTTCCCGATGAGAGTTTTAATTCTGGCAGCTGGATACGGAACACGTTTATATCCTTTAACTTTGCGTATTCCAAAAGCTTTGCTTTCTTTAGGTGAAAAAACTATAATGGATATTCTTATAGAAAAGATTGAAGAGTTAAAAAAAGAAATTAAAATAGAGGAAGTAGTGCTTGTATCTAATCATAAATTTTATAAAAAATTTGTAGAGTGGTGTAAAAAAACAAATAAAGAGATTGTTGTTTTAGATGATGGTTCAACTTCAGCAGAGAAAAGACGGGGAGCAGTAGGAGATATTAAGTTTGGAATAGGCAAAAAGAGAGATGATTGGCTTATAATAGGCTCGGATAATATCTTTGACTGGAAATTAAATAATTTTGTTATATTTTCTTTAAAGAAGCGTCCCTATCCAGTTGTAGGTTTATACCAGTTAAATGATAAGAAAAAAATTACTCAGTTAGGAATAGTTAAAGTAAAAAAAGGAATAATTGAGGAGTTAATAGAAAAGCCAAAAGAAGCTTTTTCTGACATGATTGCTACCTGTATTTATTTTTTCCCTAAGGAGAGTTTAAAATTTGTTGATGAGTATATTAAAGAAAAAAAAGATTTGGATGTAATAGGAAACTATATCCAGTGGTTGATAAAAAAGACTAAGGTTTATGGTTATATTTTTGAAGGCACTTGGATTGATATAGGAACAAAAGAATCTCTTAAGGAGGCAAAAGAATTATTTTCTTATGCGAATTGAGGATTTACGTAAGCAGATTGACAATATAGATGATAGAATTCTTAAACTTCTTATAAAAAGAGCAGAAATCGTAAAAAAAATAGCGGAATTAAAAAGAAAAAAGAAATTGGATATTTTTTCTCCAGAAAGAGAAAAGGAAATTTTGGAAAGAATAAAAAAAGCTGGCACATCTATTTTAAAGGAAACTGATATAGAGTTAATATTTAAAGAGATATTTTCTGTTTTCCGTTCCTTAGATACAAATTTATATGTAGCTTATTTAGGACCTCAAGGGACATTTACTCATTTAGCAGCAGTTAAAAAATTTGGTAAAAAGATGCATTATTATGAGTGCGAAAGTATAAAGGATGTATTTGAAAGTGTAGAGAAAAATAATGCTGATTTCGGAGTAGTTCCTGTTGAGAATTCCATTGAGGGAGTAGTAAATTATACTCTGGATATGTTTTTTGATTCTCAACTTAAAATATGCTCAGAAATTCTTTTAGATATTCATCATGATTTATTGGGCAATTCTTCTCTAAAAAAAATAAAAAGAGTATATTCTCATCCTCAGGTATTTGCTCAATGTCGGAACTGGCTAAGTAAAAATTTAAAAAATGTAGAGTTTGTAAGTTGTGTCTCTACCGCAGCAGCAGCTTTAAAAGCAAAAGAAGATATTTATGGAGCATGTATTGGGAGTAGGATTTTGGCTTCTTTATACCACTTAAAAATTTTAGCTAAAAATATTCAAGATGCCAGTTTTAATTTAACCCGATTTTTAGTAATTGCCAAAAAAGATAGTCCTCCCTCAGGAAAGGATAAAACCTCTCTTCTTTTTTCTGTAAAGGATAAAGTGGGAGCTTTGCATGATGCTCTTTATTCATTTAAAAAATATGGAATAAATTTAACAAAGATTGAATCGCGTCCCTCTAAAAGAAAAGCATGGGAGTATTATTTTTTTGTGGATTTTGAAGGACACCGACTTGATAAAAATGTTGAAAAAAGTCTTAAAGAGTTAGAGAAAAGATGTAACTTTGTTAAAATTTTAGGTTCTTATCCTAAGGAAAGTTAAAAGTGATAAAGATAGATAAGACTTTAAAAAAGATAAAAGGATATATTCCGGGAAAACCCATAGAGGAGGTAAAAAGAGAATTTAGATTAAAAGATGTCTATAAACTTGCCTCCAATGAAATCCCCTTTACTCCTTTTTATATAAAAGAAGCAGTGAAAAGAGAACTTAAAAATATTAATCGTTATCCGGATGGGGGCTGTTTCTATTTAAGAAAAAAATTGGCAAGAAGACTTAAAGTTAAAGAGAATCAGCTTGTTTTTGGAAATGGTTCTGATGAAATTGTTGTGTTGGCATTAAGAAGTTTTATAAGAGAAAAAAACGATGAGGTAATTGTAGGATTTCCTACATTTCTTATTTATGAATTACAAGCAAAAATTCAAAATGCACGAATTTTACGCATTCCTTTTAAAAATTATCGTTATGATTTAAAGGCAATAGCAGAAGCAATTACCAAAAATACAAAGATTATTTTCATTGCTAATCCAGATAATCCTTGTGGAACGTATCTTTCTCATAAAGAGATAGAAGAATTTTTAGAAAAAGTTCCCTCCGAAGTTATAGTATTTTTTGATGAGGCTTATTATGAATTTGTAGAAAAAAGGGATTTTCCTAAAAGTTTATCTTTTTTAAAAAAGAGAAAAAATTTAATAATTACCCGCACATTCTCTAAAGCCTATGGATTGGCAGGCTTGCGAATAGGATATGCGATTACTTCTTCTTCAATCGCAGATATCTTAAATAAAGTAAGAGAGCCTTTCAATGTAAATAGAATCGCACAAGTGGCAGCTTTAGCGGCTTTAGAAAATGAGGAGTTTCTTAAGAAAGTTAGGCAATATATGAAAAAAGAGAAAGAGTATCTTTATCAAGAATTGAAAAAATTGAATTTAGAGTTTATAGAAAGTGTGACTAATTTTATTTTGGTCAATTTTAAAAAAGATGTAAATAAATTAAATCAATATCTTCTTAAAAAAGGGATAATTATTCGTCCTCTTAATAGCTGGGGACTTAAGAATTTTTTTCGGGTAACTATAGGGTTACATAAGGAAAATGTTAAGTTTATAAAGGAGTTAAAAAATTATTTGAGAAAGGAGAGTCAATGATTATTGTATTTAAAAAAGAAGCTACTGAGGAAGAAATTAGACATGTTGTGGAAAGAATTGAGAAGTTAGGGCTTAAGCCTATGATTTCTCGCGGTGTAGAAAGAACTATTGTAGGAATTATTGGTCCAGAAGATAAAGCAAGAATTCAACCATTTGAAGCATTTCCAGGAGTCGAGAAAGTGATGCCGGTTTTGGCTCCCTATAAACTTGTATCTCGAGAGTTTAAAAAAGAAAATTCTGTAATAAAAATAAGAGAAGGGATAGAGATTGGAGGAGATGAGATTATAGTTATTGCTGGCCCCTGCTCTATTGAATCAGAAGAGCAACTCCTTAAGGTAGCAGAAAAGGTTAAGGAGGCAGGAGCAAAGATATTAAGAGGCGGAGCATTTAAACCAAGAACTTCTCCTTATAGTTTTCAGGGGTTAGGTGAGGAAGGACTTAAGATTTTAAAAGAAGTCTCTTTAAGATTAAATATTCCTACAGTTACAGAAGTTATGGATCCCCGCGATGTAGAGTTAGTTGCCCGTTTTGCAGATATTCTGCAGATCGGTGCACGTAATATGCAGAATTTTAATCTCCTTAAGGAGGTAGGTCAAACCCAGAAGCCTGTGATTTTAAAAAGAGGTATGAGTGCAACAATTAAGGAATTTTTGATGAGTGCAGAATATATTTTATCGGGAGGAAATTTTAATGTTATTTTATGTGAGCGGGGTATACGCACGTTTGAGGAAGCAACACGCAATACTTTAGATTTAAGTTGTGTTCCTTTAGTAAAAGAACTTTCCCATCTTCCTATAATTGTTGACCCTTCACATGCTACTGGTAAATGGAAATTGGTTCCTCCTCTGAGCAAGGCAGCGGTAGCCTGTGGTTGCGATGGACTTTTAATTGAAGTTCATCCCAATCCTGAGGAAGCTTTAAGTGATGGACCACAACAATTGCTTCCTGAAAAATTTTCTTCATTAATGCAGGAGCTCAAAGCTGTTGCTCAATCAGTAGGAAGAAAATTGTGATGTTTAAAAGAGTGGGGATAATTGGTGTGGGATTTATGGGAGGCTCATTTTCTTTAGCTTACAAAAAAAGATTTCCTTCCTCTCAAATTATAGGATTTGCTCGCAATGACAAGTCTTTTTACAAGCTTAAAAGACTTAAAATAGTGGATGAGGTTTTTAAGGATTTAAAAAAAGTAGTTGATGTTGATTTAGTAGTTTTAGGACTTCCTGTAAAAAAAATAGAAGAATATCTTTTAAAAATTGATCCTTTTTTGAAAAAAAATACAATAGTGATTGATTTGGGGAGTACAAAGAAGAATATAGAGAGAGAAGCTAAAAAATTAAAATATGCGAATAATTTTGTTGCCTGTCATCCTCTATGTGGTAGTGAGAAGAGCGGAGCAGAATTTGCTCAAGATAATCTTTATGAGAATAATATATGTGTGATTACTTCTTCTCCTAAAAGGAGGTCAACGCAGAAGATAAAAAAAATGTGGCAGGCTTTAGGAATGAGAGTTATCTTTATGTCTGCTGACTTTCATGATAAAGTTCTTGCGTATCTGTCTCATCTTCCTCATTTGATTTCTTTCTCCTTGGTAAAGACAGTTCCTTCTAATTTTTTCTCTTTTAATTTAAGAAGTTTTCAGGATTTAACGCGTATAGCTAAGTCAAATATTTATTTATGGAAAGAAATTTTTTTTGCTAATCGGAAAAATATAATTAAAGTTCTTACGCATTTTATAAATACCCTGGAGGATTTTAAAAAGATATTGGAGAAAAAGGATGAAGAGACTTTAGAGAAGCTTCTTAAGAAAATAAATAAAAAAGTGCTTAAATGATTATTGCTATTGATGGTCCTGCCGGAGCCGGAAAAACTACAGTAGCGCGTCTCTTAGCAAAAAAATTGAATATTTTTTATTTAGATACAGGAGCTACTTATCGTGCTTTAACTTTTAAGGCTTTAAAAGAAAAAATAGATTTAGATGATGAGGATGCTTTAGAAAATTTAGCTAAAAGTTTAAATTTCCAGTTTGATTTTTCTCAAGGTAAAGTATTTCTTGATGGTGAGGATATAACAGATAAAATTCGTCAGCCAGTTATAGATAAAAATATTTCTAAGATAGCTGAAAAACCCAGGGTAAGAGAAGTATTAGTAGAATTGCAGAGAAGAATTGCTCAAGATAAGGATTTTGTAGTGGAAGGGCGAGACACCACTACCGTAGTTTTTCCTAATGCCCAGTTTAAATTTTTCCTTGATGCTGATTTTTATGTGCGTCTTGAGCGTCGTTTTAAAGAATTAAAAGAAAAGGGATTAAATATTTCTTTTTCTGAAGTAGAAAAGGATTTAAAAAAAAGAGATAAAGCAGATTTAGAAAGAAAAGTAGGCCCTTTAAGAAGAGCAGAAGATGCTATTTATATAGATACAACAGATCTTTCTTTAGAAGAAGTAATA
>CAZBLX010000055.1:0-6312 GCA_964492865.1 uncultured Planctomycetia bacterium
TTTTAATTGATCTTTATTCTTCTTATTCATTTCCAAAAAACATAACCCCATCTGATATCTTTCCGAATAAGGTTCTTTATTACACCAGACAACCTTCGCTTTGACTTCTATAATTTCATTTATTAAATTTATATTTATTTTTAAAGTTTTCTCCTTAGGAAAAAATTCTTCGCTCAGTATCTTTACTCCTCCTATACTTAGGTTTTTAGTTACAGTATAAAAAATCTTTTTTCTTTCCGGAAGCACTCTACATTCTATAGGAAAAGAAATATGTACCCTTGATGACTTTCTCCTCTCCTCCATTTTTCACCTCTTTTTATAAATTTCTTAAAAATCCACTAAATATACCATATTTTTTAAAAAATGTCAAATTTACCTATTAATTTTTTCTAATGCTTTTTTAATGATTTTGAAGGAAATATTTTCTTTAATGAAAGCTTTCCCTATTTTCTCTATCACTACTATACGTGTGTATCCTCTTATAAATTTTTTATCCTGCCTTAAAGCTTCCAAGGTTTTAAGAAGATCAAATTGAATTTTTGTAGGGAGAGAATAAAGCTGTACAATATTTATTATTTTTTCTACTTCTTCCTTGGAGCATAATCTTAAAAAATAAGAAATATATCCCTCTCCTACCATTCCTAAGGCTACCGCCTTTCCGTGTGTTATTTTTCGAGAATATCTCATTGAGCTTTCTAATGCATGAGCGATAGTGTGACCAAAATTAAGAATACTCCTTATTCCCTTTTTTTCTTTTTCATCTTTTTCTACTATTCTTGCTTTTATCTCTGCACATTTTTTGATGACTTTTTTTAAATAAGAAATCTCTAATCTTTTTAATTTTTGATAATGTTTCTTTAGAAAATTAAAAAGATTCTTATCTTGAATAACAGCATATTTGATAATCTCTGAAAAACCTTCTTTAATTTCCTTCTCTTTTAAGGTAGACAAAAAATTAAGATCCGCGAAAACTGCTTTTGGTTGATAAAAAGTTCCAATAATATTTTTTGCTTCTTTCAGATTAATAGCTGTTTTACCTCCAATACTTGCATCGACACAAGAAAGAAGAGTTGTGGGTATCTGAATATAGGGAATTCCTCTTTTATAAATAGAAGCAATAAATCCTCCTAAATCTCCAATAACTCCTCCTCCAAGACAAAGTATAAAGAGTTTTCTTTTTATTACTCTATCTATTTTTATAATTTCCTTGATAACATTTAAAACTTGCTTTGGTGATTTAGTTTTTTCTCCTTCAGGAATAGTCAAAATTTGACAGGGTAGTTTTTTTAAAGTATCGTTTATATACTTTTGGTGTAAATCTAAAATTTTTTTATGTGTTAAAACAACAGCAAAATTTCCATATTTTTCACTTTCAGAGAAAAATCTTTTTTGTTTAAGTAAATTTTCTCCAATATAAATATTATAAGAATTTTCTTTCAGATCAACTTTTATTATTTCCATTACTCAAAAAGTTCAAAATTAATTCCTACAAGATAAAAAATACTCTTTATTATAGGAAAGATAAACCATTGTAAAAATCCTGAATATATAAGAATAAGAATTATGATTATTCCTATTATTTCTGATTTAAGATATAGATACGCTCCTCGTGAAGTTAAGAAAGATACTATAATCCTTGAGCCATCTAAGGGGGGTATGGGCAAAAGATTAAAAATTGCCAAGAGCAGATTTATAAATATTCCATAGGAAAAAATCATATAGAGAAAAGTAGAGTTTATATCTAATTTGATTAACAAAACAAAAAAGAGAGCTAAAAGAATATTAGCCAAAGGACCAGCAACTCCTACCCACATTATGTCTCTTTTGGGGTTTTTAAAATTATAAGGATTAATAGGCACAGGTTTGGCAAATCCTAAGGCAACATTTCCTTTACTTATAATTAACAAAAGAACAGGAAGAATTATTGTGCCTATAATATCGATGTGAGCAAAGGGATTAAAAGTAAGACGACCAGCTAATTTAGGAGTTGAATCTCCTAATTTATAAGCTATCCATCCATGGGCAAGTTCATGAAGAATAATTGAGTAAAGAAGAATAAAGATGATAAAAATTATTATCATGGACTGATTTCTTCTACTTCAATATATACGTAATGATCTATACTGCTTTTGCCATATATTTTCACTTTTTTATTTAGAAAATTCTCTGGATGTAATTCTTTTTTGATTTTAAGTAAAACAATTCCTCCTTCATTTTCTAAAAAATAATTGATGCCATCCCCTATTTCTTCCTTTAATTTCTTAAGAATCCCCTCCGTCAAAGGTATTTTTTGAAGAGAAGTAGATTTTAAAGAAATTGATTTTTCTTTTTGTATTACTAATCCCTCCTTTTCTATCTTTTTTTTACTTACTTTTTTAATTACTTTCTCTTCCTTTTTTTCATATATTTTTACGAATTTTTTATATACCCAACCATATGCATAGGGGAAACAGCTGATTTTTGACCATTTTTTTCCGTAAACATAGACTTTTACAATAGAATTTTTATCTACTCTCCCCAGAATTAAAGAGTTTAATGAAGGAGAATAGCGAATATTTACTCTATCTGCTTTACATTTTGCTTTATTTTTATTTATCTTTTCTAAGTATTTTGAAGCTATGTAGCAGTTGAAACGTGCAGGAAGAATTATTTTATACCAATCAAATTTTTCTCCTACTATAGTTACAGTCTCCCCCTTTTTTAATTTTCCTAAAGAAAAAGAGTTGATACGTGAATCAGCGCGAATATTTATTCCCTCTTTTTTAATTTTTCCTTTCTTAAAAGGGGAGGCAGTGAAAATAGTTGTAATTAAAAAGAATGAAAGAAAAATTTTTATAATAATTTTTTTCTCATTAACTGGATTTTCCACTTTCTGTTTTTTCTTCTGCCTGTTTAGCTTTACTCTTTTTTGTTGCTTTCATCTTCACAATCTTTACCTTAGGTAATCCATAAATAGGCAATTCGTCTTTTTTAAGTCCTTTTTCAAGAAGCCACTTTATTCTTTCTGCTCTTTTCCATACAGAACGAAACCGACCACTTTTCTCTGCCCTTTTTAAGGAAGTATGCAAACTCATCACAACCTCCTTATAAAACAGTCTTTATAACGTGCTTTTAAAAAATTAAGCTTTTGTTTTGCTTCTTCCTTTGTAGAAAATTTTCCTACAAATATCACTAAATACTTTCCTTTACGAGAAAGAATTACCGGAAATCCTTTCTTTTTTAATCTTTCTTTTTCTTTTTCTGCTAATTTTTTATTTTTATAAGTAGCTACCTGAATTACATATTCTGTTTTATCTTTTCTCTTTGTAGTTTTACTAATTTCTTTTGGTGTAGAAAGATCCTTTTCTTTCTTTTTTTCTAACTTATTTTTAACAAGAACAATATCTTTTGGACTTGAGAAGTAACTTTTTTTTGCTATTTTTCTTCCCCTACTTACACCTGCTATATAAGCAAGGCAGATACTTAAGGTAACAATAATAAGGGAAAAGTATAAAATGTCCTTAGGAATTGTAACTATTTTTTTATTTTTATCTTCTTGAGAATGGAAAAATCTTAATTGTTTTTCTCTCATAGCAAATTTTATTATAAAAATTTATATTAAGGAATTCAAGTAATTTCTGATATTCTTTTTTCTTAAAATTTTGACAAAAGCATCAATGATTTGAGGATCAAATTGAGTTCCTTTTTGTTTTTTAAGTTCTTTTTCGATTTCATCTAAAGACATTTTTTCTTTATAAGGCCGACCAAAAAACATAGCATTGAATGCATCAATTACTGCTAAAATACGTGAGCCTAAGGGTATCTTTTTCTTTTTTAAACCTGAAGGGTATCCTTTTCCATCAAATCTTTCATGGTGATAAAGAAGGATAGGAATAACAGGTTTGAGTATTTCAAGGTTTTTGATGATTTCCACGCCTTTTTGGGGATGTTCAGTAATTAGTTTAATTTCTTCTTCTGTTAAGGGTTCTTTTTTCTCTAAAACCTGTAAAGGCAAATGAATTTTTCCTGCATCATGTAACAAAGAAGCTAATTCTAAAGATCGAATTTCTCTTTCACTAAGTTTTAACTCTTTACCTAAATTTTTAATTAATCTGGAAATACTTGGCTGATGGAAAGGGGTAGGAATAGATTTTTTTAACATTTTGGATAAAGTTTTGATATAATTTATGAGCATCCTTTGTTCTTCAAGGTGCAAGCCAATGATTTTAAAAGAAATACTTACCTGTTCTGACAAAGATGCAAACCATCTTTTTTCGATATCACTGAAAGGTGTTTTCTTTCTCTCTAAAAAAATTACTCCCAAAGTTTTTACAAAAATTAAAGGTGTGGCTAATTTCTTATCAGAAATTATTTCTCTACTTCTCTCGAACATTTCTTTCTCTTCCTTTGTTAGGATAGATATCCCTCCTCTTTTAAGAGTATAAGTGTTATCCTTTATCTTCTCCTTTATTAATCGAGAAGAATTATAAAGCTTATATATAAGAGTAACTTTGTCAGCATTGAAAGTATTTTTGTAAAGTTTAGCTATTCCAATAATAAAATCATTAGGTTTGTTAAAAGAGGTTACTAAACGGTAAAGAGTATGTAAAGAAGAAAAAATAATATTGTACTTTTTACTATATTTTTTCATAAGGATCAAAAAACTTTCTGTATTCTTCTAAAGCATAACGATCTGTCATTCCTGCAATATAATCGCAGATTACTCTTTTAGGAGTATCCTCCTTTTTCTCAATACGTTTTTTAAAATTAGGAGGAAGTAACTCATAGTTGTTTAGATATATATAAAAAAGATTCCTTATGAATCGCTTCGCTTTATCTGACATTCTTAAGACTCTCCAGTGGGAATATAAAGTTTTAAAAAGAAATTCTCTTAATTCTTTCCTTAAATCTTGCATAGAAGAAGAAAATGTAACTATTCTTTTTTTATATTGACGCACTTCATCCAAAGTTTTTATCTTAAGCCGATTAATGTTTTTTAAAGTATTGCGAATAAGGTCTGTAACCTGAAGATTTATAAGATTTCTAATGATAAGATGAATTTTTAAGTCTTTTCTTAAAAAAGAAAAATCCTCTTTTATTTTTTTCTCTGTATACTTCCAAATTTCTATTTTTTTTAATTCTTCCTCATTTAACATTCCTGATTTTAACCCATCATCTAAATCATGACTATCATAGGCAATTTCATCCGCTACATCCATTACTTGTGTCTCTAATGTCGGTTGTTTATCAAATTCAAATTCCTTTCTATATTTTTCAGGAATTATTTTTTCTTTGTTTTCTTTTAAAGAAGGAGAATGCTTTATAATTCCTTCTCTTGTTTCCCAAGAAAGATTTAATCCTTTAAAATAAGGGTATCTTTCCTCTAATAAATCAACTACTCTTAAACCCTGAATATTGTGATTAAACCCTCCTTCATCTTTCATTAGCTCATTAAGAGTATTTTCCACTGCATGCCCAAAAGGAGTATGACCTAAATCATGAGCTAAAGAAACAGCTTCTGTAAGGTCTTCATTTAATCTCAATGCTTTACTTATTGTGCGTGCAATTTGAGCTACTTCAAGTGTGTGAGTTAGGCGCGTGCGATAATAATCTCCTTCATGATAGACAAATACTTGCGTTTTATATTCTAAGCGTCTGAAAGCAGCCGAGTGAATAATTCTGTCTCTGTCTCTCTGGTATATAGAACGATAAGGGTGTTCTTTTTCTTTATACTTTCTTCCTCTTGAATATTTAGATTTTGCAGCAAAAGGAGCTAAGGTTTTATCTTCTATTTCCTCTATATCTCTTCTTGTAAGCATTTTTTTAATTTTCGAGCAAGTTCTTTTAAACTTTGTGGAATAATCTTTGTATCAAAACAAATAGGCATAAAATTTGTATCTCCTCTCCAGCGAGGGACAATATGAATATGTAAATGTTCCTCAACCCCTGCCCCTGCTTCTTTACCTATATTTATCCCTATATTAAATCCGTCTGGTTTTAATATTTTTTTTAAAACTTTTATCATCTTCTTTACTACTTTCATCAAATCCATCAACTCTTCTTCCGTCAATTTTTCCAAAGAATCTGTGTGTTTCTTAGGAGCAATAAGTAGATGACCATTATTGTAAGGAAAGAGATTTAAAACTACCAGTGATAATGGAGTAGTATATACAAGAAGCGATGATTTCTTCTTTTTAAGATGATTGCAAAAAATACAGCCTTTCTCTTTCTTCTTTTGTATATACTTTATTCTCCAAGGAGCCCAGATTATCTTCATATTTTTACAATTTTAGGCTTTATTTCTCCTTTTTCTATTTCCAGAATACCATAAGA
>CAZBLX010000056.1:0-6256 GCA_964492865.1 uncultured Planctomycetia bacterium
TAAACATCTCCACAATCCTCATAATGATATTATCTATTCTTCCTCCAAAATAACCGGAAATTCCTCCAATAATAAGCCCAAGAGAAAAAGATATTAGGCTGGCAATTATTCCAATAGATAAAGAGACTCTTGCTCCATAAAGAATGCGACTGAATAAATCCCTTCCTTTTCCATCAGCACCGAAAAGATAAATTTTGGTATCTGCTCCAAAAAGATGCAAATCGCAGGGAATTATTCCTAAAATCTTATATTTAAATCCACGCACAAAAAACTTAATTGGATATATTTTTGATTTATCCTCATAATAATGACGCTGATAATACTCATCAATTTTGTATCTGTAAGCATACACAAAAGGTCTAAAAAATATCTTTCTTTTAAAGTCAAAAAAGTGAATCTTTGCAGGAGGTGCCCAGATATATTCTACATCTTCTTCATCATAAGGATAAGGAGAAAAAAAGGGAGCAAATATTGCTCCTAAATAAAGAAAAATTAAAACCCCCAAACTAATCAGTGAAACTTTATCCTTGATTATTTTTTTAAAAACGCTCATATCTTATCCGTGGATCTACCCAGGCAAGTAAAATATCGGCAACTAAATTTCCTAAAATTAAAAGTAATCCTCCAATAAATACCGAAGCCATAACTAAATAAAGATCCTGGGATCTGACTGCTGTAAGTATAACTTGTCCCAAACCCGGCCAACCACAGATAATCTCTGTCAATGCTGCTCCACTTAGAAGTCCTGAAATTTGATAACCAAAGATAGTAATCATTGGATTTAAAGAATTTTTTAAAGCATGCAATAAAATCTTTCTTTTAGATAAACCTCGTGCTTTTAAAGAATTTATAAAAGGGGAAGATAAAATTTCAAAAAGATTAGCTCTTAATATCCTTACCAAATAGGCAATTGAGCCTAAGGATAATACTAAAGTGGGAACGATTAAGTGTTTTAAAATATCAAAAATCTTTCCTAATCTGCTTAAATCATCAAAATTTAGCGAACGCATTCCTCCCAGAGGCAGAAACTCTACAAAAGTAGCCAGATACAGTAAGATTATTGCTAAAAGAAATGTGGGGGAAGATATAAAAATATAAGAGAAAAAGGTGATGAATTTATCTATAAAACTTTTTTGGTATCTTACACAGAGAATTCCTAAGGGAAATACAAAAAGCCAAGTGAAAACAATAGTAGAAAGAGATAATATAAGAGTATTAATTGCATGAGAAGAGATAACTTTTATCACAGAAGTTTTA
Source organism: uncultured Planctomycetia bacterium (assembly GCA_964492865.1). Classification (GTDB taxonomy): domain Bacteria; phylum Omnitrophota; class Gorgyraeia; order Duberdicusellales; family 4484-171; genus CAZBLX01. The sequence continues at coordinate 1,258 of CAZBLX010000056.1, forward strand.
TAAGTAAAAGAATAGCCCCATTCTAACTTTAATATACTTTTAAGCCAGTAAAAATATTGAATAATAACAGGTTTATCAAGATGGAATTTTTTCTTATAAAGATCAATCACTTGAGGAGAGATTTGGGGATTAAGCCTTAAATTATCTAAGAAATCTCCGGGAGCAATTTGGATAAAAAGAAAAGTGATAAATGTCATTCCCAAAAGAAGAGGAACAGATACAAGCAGTCTTCTTAAAATAATCTTTCTCATTTTTTGATGTAAATATATTCTATCTCTCCAAAGGCTCCTCCTAAACTGGTAGGATACAGATTTCCAAATTTATCTCTTACTGCATAAAGAACATAAGGATTGACCAGATAAATCATGGGTAAATTTTCACTCACAATCTCCTGCCAGCGAAAAAATAATTTTTTTCTTTTTTTCTCATCCAATACTTTTGCTGATTGATTAAAAATATCTTCAACTTCTTTCTCCCACTCCTCTTGTGGCTTTCCTGTAGGATTCCACATATGAAGCATTCCTTTATAAGACCACACATTTTTGCCAAAATAGGGCTCAATCCCTCCAGTTAAACCAATCAAAATCATCTCCCAGTCAAAAGTAGAGGTGAGTTTGGTTACAAGATTATTAAAATCTAAAGGCAAAAAGTTTATTTTTATGCCGATTTTTTCTAAATCTTTCTTTATTAAAGTAGCCATAGTAACTCTTTCTTTATTATCTGCATTAGTAAAAAAATTAATTTCTAATTTATGTCCTGATGGGTCTTCTAAAATTCCGTCATTATCCTTATCTTTAAACCCTAAACTTTCTAAAATTTTTTTTGCTTTTTGAGGATTGTAAGGATATTTTTTCACATTAGGATTATAGTATAATTTGTTAGCAGAAGAAAGAGGTGAGTATTGCTCTTTTGCTAAGCCACAAAATACAATATCAATAATTTTTTTCCTGTTAATGGCAAAAGATATCGCCTGTCTAAATTTTTTGTTGCAGAACCAGTTCTGTTTATATAAAGGAACAAAAGGCTTTTTTGTATAAGGATTAATTCCCTTATTTTGATTGAATACAATAAATGTAGAACCCCAACTTACTCCTGCATTATAAATAGTAAAATTATCCTTTTTCTGTCTTTTTCCCAAAATTGCTAAATCTTCTGCTCTTAAAGACATATAATCTAATTCTTTATCCAAAAATTTTAAAAGAATTGTATCTTGATTGGGCAAAATTACAAAAATAATCTCATCTAAGTAAGGAAGAGGTCTTCCACATTTATCTTTCTTCCAATAAAAAGGATTTCTTTCCAAAATCACTCTTTCCCCAGGAAGATATTTTTTTAAACGAAAAGGACCACATCCAACAATATCAGAAGGTTTGCTATCCAGTCCCATACTGAAAGAAAACTCTTTATTTACAACTTTAGAGTAATATTTATGCTTGGGAAGAATCTCCTGAGTTAAGGCTCTTAAGAAAGGAGCAAAAGGAGCAGGAAGTATAAATTTTACTGTATACTTGTCAATCTTTTCTACTTTAATTCTTTTTCCTTCAATAGTGAATATATCTCTGCTACTTGTGGGAATATCGGGATTATAAATTAAATTATTAAATGTGAAAACCACATCATCACTGCTAAATTCCTTCCCATCCGACCATCTTATCCCTTTCCTTAAATGAAAAATCCACACCAAACCATCCTCTGTTTGCCAGCTTTCAGCTAAATTGGGCTCTATCTTTTGTGTTTTAGGATTAATGCGTGTTAAACCCTCAAAAAGAAGAGAGGTAATCTGAGTTGTGGAGGTCTCTTTTGCCAGAATAGGATTGAAAGACTTTGGGTCGGTGGTTATAGGAATAATTAATCTTCCTCCATATTCTCCACATTCTAATTTATACTCAGTAAATGGTTTTTTAAAAGGCTGGGAGTATAAAAGAATAGAAAAAGAAAAGAAAAAAGTTATAAAAATTCTCATGAAGATAAAGTTATCCAGATGCAGGCTTTTCTATCTTGGGCATCTTTTCAAATAATGACTTATGTCTTTGCTTGGAGAGAATAGCTAAAGAAATAGAGGTAAGGAAAAAAAGAATTGCTAAAGTCACAGTAGTTTTCACCAAAAAAGAACTGGTTTTTGTACCAAATATTGATTCTACCCCTCCCAATGCCTCAATTAATCCTCCACTTCTTCCTCGCTGAAGAAGAATAATGCCCAAAAGAAGAATAGCTATCAGGATATGTAAAACAATTAATAAATTATACACCAGCTACCTCCACAGCATTTTTAACTATTTTTACAAAAGAATCCGCCTTTAGAGATGCTCCTCCTACTAATGCTCCATCAATATCCTCTTCTTTAATTAAATCTTTTATATTTTCTGGCTTTACACTTCCTCCATAAAGGATTCTTAAATTATCTGCCAAAGAAGAAGAGAATTTTTTCCTTATCCAATCTCTTATAAATTTCTGCACTTCTTCTGCCTGATGAGGAAAAGCCACTTTTCCGGTTCCAATTGCCCATACTGGTTCATAAGCAATGATTAAAGAACTTGCTTCTTTCTCACTTAAATCTTTCAAGCCTTTCTCTAATTGTTCCTCAACTACCTCAATTGTCTGGTTTGCTTCTCGTTGTTTGAGAGTCTCTCCCACACAAAAAATAGGAATAAGACCCATCTCAATTGCTGCTTTAATTTTTTTATTAAGCATCTCATCATCTTCTTTAAAATATTTTCTTCTTTCTGAATGACCAACAATCACAAACTCACATCCACAATCACGAAGCTGGTAGAAAGATATCTCTCCTGTGAAAGCACCTTCTTTTTCCCAAAAGCCGTCTTGCGCTCCCAGTTTTATATTTGTCTCCATTATTACCTCATATACAGCTGATAAAGCAGTAAAAGGGGGACAGATAACAATATCTGCTTTTTCAAAATCAAGAAGTTCTCGTTTTATCTGCGTAACTAATTGGATTGCCTCATTTATAGTTTTATACATCTTCCAGTTACCAGCAATTAAAATCTTACGCATATTCTATAATTTTACTTAAATTTTTAGATTAGACAATAACTTTTTGATCTGATTAACTTACATAATAAGCTCACGATCGCAAATTTATGTGTAAGTTATTGTTTTTTATAATATCTCTTGATATTCATCTTTTAAAAAATTCTTATACCAATTATCAAATTCCTCAGGTGTAGAAAGATGAATTTGAAAAGGAGAAAAAGGATCAATTTCTGATTTAATCTTTGTTCTAATTTTTGCTCTCTCATCAAAATTATAAGGCAAGCCTCCAGAAACTATCAGTACATCAATATCACTGGTGGGCTGGTATTCATTTTTAATAATTGAACCAAATACTAAAACTTTAACCTCTCCCAAAATAGATTCTGCTATTTCTTTAATTTTCTGGCAATAAATCTTGTAATTTTCAAAGTATTTTCTTTTCTCTTTCTGCAGTTTTAAGGAAATTTCAACCAGACTTTTCTTCATAAAAATCTTCCCCAATTATTTCTTTAATCAACTTTAAAAATTCTTTAGAACGCTCAAAAAGTTTTAAAAGCATATTCTTACTAAATTCCTTAGGAAAATAGCGGGATGTAAAATAAGCGTCTTCTAAACTATCAAAAAACAACTCGTTATCTTCAAAAAATTTTAAAAACTCCTCCTTTTCATAAGCTTGGGATAACTGAGAGACTAAATCAGAAAAATAATGTGTCTTAGGCCAATCTCCAATTCTTTTACCAATTAAATATTTTATCCATAACTGAATTGCCTGTTCTAAATTAAAAGCAGAAAGATTATATCTTTCTTTCTTTAACAATATTTCTGCTTCCTCAAAAAACTCCTGTGCTCTTTTTCTTAAGAACTCGATATTCACAATTTTATTTTATCAAAAATCTCTCCTCTTTCATTAGAATTTTTGCTTTTGTTTCAAATTAAACAACTAATACAAAACTGTCATCTGTATATGTAGCTTTTCTAAATTTTAACAAAAATCATCTTAAGAATTTCAACTTCTTTTTTTGTAAGCAAAGTTCTTCTGAAAAGTCTTTCTAAAGAAAGTTTTAAGGATTTTGCCTTCTCTTGTGAAAAATTTAATTTATTTAATTTTTCCTCTAAAAATTTAAAAAATGCCTCTATGTCTTTTTTTGAAGCTAAATTCAGGAAAGAAAAGGAATAAAGGTTTTCTAAAAAATTAAAAATTTCAAAACATACAATCCCCACGCTCATAGCTAAATTGTAAGAGGAAAATTGAGGATTTGCAGGAATATAAAAGATACACTCACAGAGCTCTAAGTCTTCCTTAGAAAGTCCGAAATCCTCCTGTCCAAAAGCAATCCCAATTTTTTTCTTTGTAGCTAAGGAAATTAACTGAGGAAGTATAAAATTAAAATTATAAATAGTTTTGTACTCTCTCTGTCTGCGGGTGGTGGCAAAAACATAAAATAAATCGGCGATTGCTTCTTTAAATGTATTAAAGATTTTTGCTTTTTTTAATAAGTCAGAGGCTCTTTTTGCTACCTCAAAAGATTTAGAGGTAAAATGAGGATTAATTAGTTTAAGATTGAAAATCCCTGTATTCTTAAGAACTCTGGCTACCAATCCAATATTTTCAGGAATCCGGGGATTAACAAGAAGAATATTTATATTCTTTAAAACTTTATTTTTATCTAAATTTAACCTCGACACCTTTCTCTTTTAAAAAATTAAACAATCTTTCTAACTCCTTTTCTTCTCCTTCAAATTTTACAATCGCCCATCCCATCTCTGTAGAGAAAGAAGCCTCCACAATGTTGGGAACTACAGAGAAGTTTTTTACAATATGGTAAAAAACAGGCTCATCTTTAAACTCCCCAGGGATAACCAGCTCCACTTCTTTAACCATCTCTCCTCCTTTTTAATCTCTTATTCTACCAAAAAATTATTAAATGTAAAAATTTTTAATGTAATACTTGATCTGTAAACTTACAGGTTGATATCTGTCCACTCTCCAGTTCCAATTTCGTCAAAT
>CAZBLX010000057.1:0-6122 GCA_964492865.1 uncultured Planctomycetia bacterium
CTACTTTTGAGACTCATACTATTGTGAATATTTTAAAAGAAATCTATACTCAAAATAACTTAAGTTTTACTCAAAACTTAATCTGGCTTATTGATTTACCTAATGAAGATAAATTAAATGATAAAGGATATGATTTAGATAAATTGACTGTTTTTCCTATTCAGATAGATGAACATACAGATATTGGAGGAAGATTCACTGCTCCTAAAACCTCTTTATTTATCCTGCCTTTATTTATTCTTTTAGGATGTGATATTAAAGAAACTATAAAAGTTTTAGATTATATTAAAAATTTAGAAAACACCAAATCTTTTGAAGATAAAGTCAATGATTATATAGATTTAGTAGTAAACGAAGATAAAATTAACCCTTGTATTTATCTCATTTTACCTAATGAATTTGAATCAATTTATGAAGAAGTAACTGTATGGATAACCCAGTTATATCAGGAATCCTTGGGAGGAAAAGTAGATGAGTTTGATCCCAAAATATTAGTCTTTTTAGGAAACCAGATTAAACCTGCCTTAGAGGAAAAACTTCAAAAGCAAGGTTTGATTGGGTTAGATTTTAGATTTTTAAAGGAAGGAGATAAGGATTTACTTAAAAAGTTTATTCATCTTAGCCTCTGTTTAGAGTATATCGTTTTGGGTATTGCTTATAAATATTCTTCTTTAAATAAAAAACTTCTCAATTTTGTAACACAACCTAATGTAGATGAATATAAAAAAATAATGAAGGAAAAAAAAGAATTAAAAGAACCTCAACAAATAGATTTAGCCTCCTTAACCTCTCTTATAGAGAATAATCTTGGTAAAAGTCAAAAATTTGTAGAGATTGTCTATTATGGAACAGATGAGAATATTTATAATGAATTAAAGTCTATAAAAATAAATGAAAAGTTTGTTTTGGTATTTAAAGGACCTGATTGGAATCATCACTCTTTCCAGGCAGCCTATAAAGCAAAACATACCTTATTTGTTCTTCTTTTAGATAAAAATGTTGATGAGAACATTAAGCTCATTGCTTATGCCACATCTAAAGCTTTATCTGAGGAAGCTTTATATAGAACTATTTCCAATGATGGGGGAATGGGACAGAGAGTGAAAGATAGAACAAAAGTTTATCGCTTAAGTGATGATATACCTATGTTTAGTATAAGTGAATTAAAAGACTTTGAAAAAAGATTTAATCCTGAAACCGACAGATTAACTGAAATTGAAGCAGTTAAATTATGGAATACACACTTGTATTATGGTGAGGAGTTTCCAATATTATATAAAGTTATCAACACCGAGGGGCCAAATGGTGAAGCAAATAATGAGTTAATAAATAAAATGATAAGTGCTATTTATGACAGAAAATTCCCTGAAGAAATTTTTGGAAAAGAATTTTGTGAAAACGAAAGAAGAAAAAAAATTCAATGGATATATTGTCGTATTCTTTCCAGTCGGGAAAGACGGATTTTCGAGAATTTAATAAATGAAGGGATAGCAAAGGGGTTGGATATAGATTTGTTAGTTGAAGACATAGAGGAGGTTATAAAAAACGACCAGGGAGCGATGTATTCTTTGGGAGGATTAGGAATAAAGATGCTTAAATTTATGAAATTTTCGCATTTGTCCTCAGTATTTAAAAGTAGTAGAGAAAAATTTGTAGATGAAGAGAAATATAATGAATTTTACAGGTATATATTTAAGGTTTTTAAGGAAGAAATAGAAAAGGATGAGAAAGAATACCCCGAAAGAGCAGCAAGGTTTTTAGCAAATATCGCTGATATTTTTAGGCGTCCCAATATAGAGAAACTCAATAATTTTATTAGAGTTGTTGGTAGGGAAAATGTTTATAAGATAGCGAGCGGCCGGCTTTTATATTATGGTGACCATTCATTTCTTGAAAAGATTGTTCGGTCTATTGATTTTGATTATAAAGAAAACATAGACTTATTTAATGAGCTTTCAGATATCTTTGGTAAGGAGAATATAATCAAGAATTTTGTTCTATTTGAAAGAGGCGAGGGTGAACAAAAGGAAATAATTGAATATATAATTGACAAGTTAGGCTTAGAGGGTTTTAGAAAACTTGGATTAAAGACCCAACCAGCAAGGTCTCTGTTTAATTATAGGCCTGAGTTTCTTTTAGGGGTGCTTACTCATGCCCCAGAAAATCTTAAAATGTTAGGTGTTCGTTCCGAGCCTCTATCAGAAATAGGTAAATTGATAAATAACGGAGATATTTTTACATTAGAAACTCTCACTGGTGGGCTATACGATTTTTCCGAGAGAGTAAAAGAGGGGATAGATGCTATAGTAAAAAAGGTTTCTTATGAAGCGCCTTCTAAAGAAATGAATGTCCTCCTAAGAGTTGCAGAGTTTATGAGGCTTTTCCGGATATTTTCTCGTTATCCTCAAACCCACGAGATTAGTAAAGAGCTATTAGAGAGATTTAAAGAATTAAAAGATGCACCTGTCTCTTCTATAGAAGAAAGTATGGATAGGTTAATTTTGACAACTTTACTAAAGCATAATGATTTGTTTTCTTCAATTTCACATCTCCCCGACTTTCGCTATTTGCATACTTTATTGGGTTTAAAAATAGCCTCTTTATCATTTAGTTATAAAGGAAACTTAACGTTTGTTTCTATTAAAGAAAAATTGAACTCTTTAGGTATTATGCCCAATAAGTTTTTCGAACAGATGCTTGAGGCTTATCGTATCCAGTTGATGGATAGTGGGAATACTATTGCTGGTGTTAATTTTATTGAGGGATTAATAAGATTTCCACTTTCCCTTCAATTAGAAGATTTGCCCGAACCTTTACCTCGACAAGGAGAGATAGATATAACCAAGACAAAAATAGTGAATAATCTTTCTGAGATAACAGAGGGTTGGCAATTTATTTCTGCCCAAGGAAGAACTTTGATATTTAAGAAGGAGGGATGTTTCCTTGCTCTAAAACTTCTTAAAGAAAATGAGTCACCTGAAGAATTATTAGAAGGATTGAGATGGTTTGAATATATAAATAAGATAAAGGAAAGAATAGGGCTGATATGTAATTATCCTATGCCTTATGAATTAGAAGGAGAGAGAATTTGGAGGGTAAAAGATATTCCTTCTGAATGTAAAGAAGCACTTGCTACTCAGATAGACAAGACAGGAGAGCCGATAAAGGTAAGAAGAGTAAGAGGACATTTTGTTGTTACTGGTTACATTACTCAAGAAGAAGATAAAGGGAAAGATTTTATATATCTTACCGAACCTTCTTTGACAGATGAAGAGTTTGAAGAAGCTTTATTTAACAATCTTCATGATTTATTTACTTTAGCCAGGTACGGAATAATCCATACTGCTTTAGCCGACCTTTTTCATAACGTTATCCAGAGGGGCCGTGTGGATAGAGGAAGATATTTATGGATGGTAGATATAATAAATCCTATGCGTACAAGAGCAGGCTCAGGAAGGCTTCATGCTTGGCTACAGGCTATTGCTTATCCAAATCTTCGGGTTGCCGGCCCAAGAGATTCTGACCACTTTGCTCTTCTGAAAGATTTGATAAGCGAAGACAACCCTAAATCTGTTCATTTGGTTACTGCCCTCTCAAGATTTAGTCAGAGAGATCTACTCAAGGTTTATCTATGTAATTATTTGGGAGAATATTTACTAAGTATTAGTTTGATTGTGGGCAAACGTTTAAGAGAAAGAAATGAGTTGGATTGGGAAAAACCCGAAAGATTAACTTCGCTTATGAGAAAAGTATTTATCCAAAGTTACTATTTCTTTACTTTAAATTATGAAGAAGCAAAAGAAATATCTTGTCTGATTAATTGGAAGAGACTTGCTCAGCAGATGGCGTTTTTTATGGCAAAAGGAGATAGATATGTAGATTATCTCTTAAAACGGGATATCCCCGAGGAGATTTATAATTCTAAGACAAAACTGGAATATTCAGAAGATTTTAGGACCTCTCGAGGTTGGATTGAAAATGAAGAAAAAAGAGGTTGGTATTTTGATGGGGAGAATCCTGACCTTGGTCCGGTAAATGGCCCCTTTCCTTTACAGGAACTTATTAAAGCACTTTATATATTTTCGGGATTTATGACATTTACTTTAACAAAACAGACTGATTTTGATGGAGGAGATAAATTTTATAATGTAGAAGAAATTACCACAAATCAGGAAGAATTTGTGTTTAAAGGAGAAGATAAAGATGGAGGTAGAATTTCTCGCCTAATAGAAACATTAAGAGACAAAGATAGTGAGGAATTAGATAGAATAGGATGGCAACCGCAAAATCAGGAGGAGATTTTGTATCTTATAGTGAAACAAAGCTGGGATGAATTAGTGAAAATAGGAGCTCCGGCTATTTCTTATCTAATAAGAGCATTAAAAGATGAAAATTGGCATGTGCGCCAACCAGCCGCATATGCATTAGGAGAAATAGGTTCTCAAAAAGCCATTCCTTACTTAATAAAAGCATTGAAAGATGAAAATTGGTATGTGCGTCACACAGCCGCAGAAGCATTAGGAAAAATAGGTCTCTCCGCTATTCCTCACCTAATAAAAGTATTAGAAGATAAAGATAGTGATGTGCGCAAAGCAGCCGCAGAAGCATTAGACCAAATAGAATGGCAACCGCAAAATCAGGAGGAGAAAATTTTGTACCTTATAGCAAAACAAGGCTGGGATGAATTAGTAAAAATAGGAGTCTCTGCTATTCCTTATCTAATAAAAGTATTAAAAGATGAAGATAGTGATGTCCGTCAGACAGTTGCAGAAGCATTAGTAAAAATAGGAACCCCTGCTATTCCTTACTTAATAAAAGCATTAAAAGATAAAAATTGGTGTACACGCTACGAAGCCGCAAAAGCATTAGGAAAGATAGGTTTTAAAGAAGTAGTTTCTCGCTTACGAGAAGCATTAAGAGATAAAAACGCAGATGTGCAGCCAAAGCCATTTTCAATAAGTGACCTTAGCTCGGTAAACGCGGAAAAAGTAAATAAAGATATGATTAATCAAATTACAGAAGAAATCGCAGATGATAACAAAAAGGCATCTGATGCTTGGCAAAGATATTTCAATCGCTGGAGATGGTTGGTTGAAATTTTAGGATTGGAAGATAAAGTTGGGCTTTATCCTGTTATTGGTCCTGATTTTGTTCCTCTTCGTGCCCTTGCCTTGAAAAGTTCTAAAGATTCAGCAGATAGAAAGGGTATGCTTATTGGCGTAAATATAGATGAAGCGCCACCAAAAGACTGGACAGTGGAAGTATTGAAGGTCGCTATGAAGGGATATCGAATTCCAAGTCTTTGCTGTAATTCACAAAAGGTTTTAGGAAAGGAGTTGAAAGGAGTTTCGGGAAGGGAAATAGAAGCTTATGAAAGATATATAAATATTGCCGTTGATGCTATGAATATTGATGCTGTAGCAAAGAATTTAAAAAAGCTCAGAAGAAAAGGTATTCTTAAAGACAAAAAGGTAGATTATGTAATTTTTAAAGGCATAGGCTGGCTGTCAATAGATTCATCTCAGATAGCAGAAAATTTTGTAGAGGGTATTCTAAAGAAGATTCTTAAGCCAGGTGGATATTTTATAGTTTGGGAAATTCCGGTTATGAAAGACGAGTATGGTTACTCCAGATATGGGAGTGAGTTTAAGCGTAGAGATGAGGAGCTTATAAAAATTTTGGAGAAAAGAACCCATTCTGTAATAATTCCTCAAGATATAGAAGAGAAGATTTTTGATGAAGAGAATAGAGAACAAACCTCAACGATTATAGCAGGAAGGATAGTTTTAACTAGTGGAAAGTTTAGACTCTTTCAGAACCCTTATACAAACTCATTAAGGCAAAACAGCTTGCAGAAAAAAAATTTTGGAAGAGAGGTAGTAGTAAGGTTGAAATCTTTCTTCAAGAAGTCTACCTTAGTAAATAATATCTTTGCTCTATCAAGAAGGATTTCTTTGAATAATAAGTTTAGTGATGGCGGAAGTGTAGATGAGTTATTCCTAACCATTTCCACCCCAGGGGTGGAAAATGGTGGAAGGTTAGATATCTCCTCCTTAAAACAAATTGTCTCTTTCCTGCGTGAAGGAAAATTAAGTGAAGGAAATATATGGTATAAAATCGCG
>CAZBLX010000058.1:0-6024 GCA_964492865.1 uncultured Planctomycetia bacterium
TTTGAAAAAACTTGACAAATTTTATTTTAGCTATACTATAGAAAGCTATGGCAAGAAGATGTGAAATTTGTGGAAAAAAATCATTAGGAGGAAATACAATTTCCCGCCGTGGTTTGGCAAAGAAAAAGGGAGGAGTAGGAAAAAAGATTACAGGAGTTACTAAACGCAGATTTTTTCCTAATCTGCAAAGAAAAAAAGTGATTATTAATGGGAAGGTGAAAAAGATTCTTGTCTGCACTAAGTGTATAAAAAGTGGAAAGCTGGCTTCTTTAACTTAATCTTATATCTTTTACTACCAACCTTATCTGGTTAGGATAAAAGCTTTTCTCAGGAGAATAAATAATATCTAAAGGAGAATTGTAGTTTACAAGATCAATCAATTCTTTATCGTAAATAACTGCCTCCATAGTTAATTCATTATCACTAATCCAAAACTGATATTTTCCTCCCTCTTTTTTAGGAGAAGATTTAGGAAATACTTTTTGTGTAAGAAAAAGAGGAGGATCATTTTCTTCTCCAAAAGGTTCTAATTTTTTAATCTCTTCTAATAACTTAAAATTAAGGTCTTTAAATTTTATCCTCATATCTATCTCCCAAAAAGGTTGAGGGAAAATCCCATTTAGTTTTTCTTTCACAATATAATTAATCTCTTCTTTAAAAGCCTCCAAATTGCTTTCATAAATTTTAAATCCACATGCTTTTTTATGTCCTCCATAAGTGATTAAATATTTCTGACATAAATTTAAAATTTCTACTAAATTAACTTGAGGAATAGAACGCGCTGAACCTCTTCCAACCATCTGATTTATTCCCACAACAAAAGTTGGACGCCAATATTTTTCTGCAATGCGAGAAGCAACAATTCCCAAAACTCCTGGATGCCATTTTTGTTTATAAAGAACCTGAGCGAAATCCTCTTCATTAACCATTGCTTCTGCCTCCTCACTAACTTCTATTTCAATTTTTCTCCGCTGTTGGTTATATTCCTCCAGTTGATAGACTAAATTTTCTTTCTCATTTTTATCCTTAGTTAGAAAGAAATCCAAAGCTTTTAAAGCAGAGGAAATTCTTCCACAGGCATTTAACCTTGGTCCCAATATATATCCTATATGATAAGGAGTAAGATTTTGCCAATTAAGCCGCGCGGATCTGCAGAGAAGTTTTATCTCTTCCCGATGCCCACTCCTCAACCATTTAATTCCTTCCTTAAGAAGAACACGATTCTCACCTTTTAAAGGAACAACATCGCAAACAACGGATAGAGCAACTAAATCTAAAAGATGCAAAGGTATTTTTTCCGTTAAAGCCCACACTAACTTAAATGTTAAAGCGGCGCTACTTAAATCTTTAAAAGGATAAAAAGAATCACTTCTTTTAGGATTAACAAAGGCATAAGCAAGATTTAAATTTTTCTTTGGAGTATGGTGATCAACAACAATTGTATCTATTCCCAAGTTACGTGCTTCCTCTATCTCCTTATAAGCATTTGTTCCACAATCAAAACAAATAAGTAAACTTGCTTTTTCTTTTCTGATTTTTTTTATCGCTTCTTTATTCAATCCATATCCTTCCTCTAACCGGTGAGGAATGTAAAAGGAAAAGGGAGAAGAGAAATCTTTTAAGTAATCATAAAAAATTAACAGAGAGGTTATACCATCCACATCATAATCACCAAAAAGGACTATCTTTTCCTTTTTCTCTATTGCTTCTTTAATTCTATAAACTGCTTTATCCATATCAGGAAGAAGGAAGGGAGAGAAAAGATTCTGCATTTGAGGATTTAAAAAAGAAAGAAAATCCTCTTCTCTTATATTGCGATTGAGAAGCAACTGAACAGTCACAGGATGAAGATCATATTTTTTTGCTAAATCTAAACTTTTTTCAGAAAACTTCTTAACCTTCCATTCCCTTCTCATTACATTCTCTCCTTAGGCTTAATCCCTAAAATATTTAATCCCCAGCTTAATATTTTTTTTACTCCTTTAAGCAAAAGTAGACGTGCGTACATCTTATCTTTATTTTGCATAATTACTCTTTCTTCTTCATAGAATTTATGAAAAGTTGTAGCTAACTCCTTTAAATATTCAACTAAAAACACTGGCTCTAAAAAATAATAAATCTTCTCCAAACAAAAATAAAAACGAAACAATTTCCTTAAAAGAAAAATTTCTTTTTCCTCATTTAAAAAATCAATATATTTAAGATGAATTCTTTTTCTTTTTGCCTTTTTAAAAATACTACAGATTCTTGCATGAGCATATTGGATATAATAAAGAGGATTATCAAAAGAAATTTCTTTAGCTTTCTTTATATCAAACTCCAACAAAGAGGAATTGCGACGTGTAAGATAGTAAAATCGTGCTGCCTCTCTACCTACCTCCTCTACAAGATCAGAGAGAAGAAAAATTTTCCCTTTTCTTTTAGACATCCTCTCTTTTGTTTTTAAACTCACCAATTGCACAATTACAATATTTAAAATACTCTCATCAAATCCTAAAGCAGAAAAAGCACTTTTTACTCTTTTTATATACCCATGGTGATCCGGCCCCCACAAATTTATCAACTTATCAAAGCCTCTTTCTGCTTTATTTTTATGATAAGCAATATCGCAAGCAAAATAGGTGAATTCCTCATCGCTTTTTTTAAGAACCCTGTCTTTATCATCACCAAACTTTGTAGAAGAAAACCATAAAGCTCCCTCTTTTTTATAAACTAAGTTTTTCTCTTTTAAAAGATTAATTACTTTCTCCACTTCTTTTTTCTCTATCAATTCTTTCTGGCTAACCCAACTTTTAAAAACTACACCAATCTTTTTAAGGTCTTTTTCAATTCCTTTCAAAATAGAAGAAATTACAAACTTCTCCAAATCCTTAGGTTTTTTCTTTAAAGCTTCCTTAGCTAAATCAATTACATATTCTCCATGATATCCATCTTCAGGTATCTTAAATTCTTCTCCTTTCAGTTCTTTTATCCTTTCCTCAACTGAATGTATAAGCAAACTTATCTGCCTTCCTACATCATTTACGTAATATTCTCTGATTACTTTATTGCCCAAAAATTCAAAAAAGTTAGCCAAGACATCTCCAATTACCGCTTGCCTTCCATGAGCGATAGATAAAGGACCTGTGGGATTAGCACTTACAAATTCTAAAAGTATCTTTCTTTCAGGAAAGATATGAAGAAAAATATTCTTATCTTCAGAAAGTAAAGAATGCAGAAATTCTTTTAAAGTAAAGGAGGAAAAAAATATGTTTATAAATCCGGGGGAGACAATTTCTATCTTTTCTATCTCCTTATCTAATTTTTCCTTAAGTTTTTCTGCTATCTTTTGAGCAATTGTCTGAGGATTTTGTTTCAGGAGAGAGGATAATTTTAAGGCTATAGTAAGGGCTAAATCACCAAATTTATCTTGGGAAGGAATTTCCCAGAAGGGAGGAGAAATATTTGAATAAACATTTTCTTTTTTTAAAATTTCTTCTAATACTGAGGAAATTTTTTGATAAAGATTCCACATCAGACATCCTCAATATGGATTACTTGTGTGGGGGGCTTTATTACATCTAATTTATCTATTCGTGCTATTGCTTCTCTTAAATCTTTTTCCTCTGCCTCATGAGTAAGCATAACGATAGGGACAATTTTTCCTTTTCTTCTTTCTTTCTGGGTCACAGAAGCAATACTAATTTTAAAAGAAGCCAAAATTTTTGAAATTTTAGCTAATACTCCGGGTAAATCTTGAGCCATAAATCTTATATAATAGCGAGATTTAAGATTACTGATTTTTTCTATTTCTATTTTTTCTTTTTTCTGCAAAAAAAATCCTTTCTCCTGCTCTACTCCTACTAAATCAGAAATTATTGCGCTTGAGGTAGGAAAGCCTCCTGCTCCCTTTCCGTAAAAAAGAAGCTCACCTGCTGGATAAGTATCTAACCATACTGCATTAAAATTAGAACTTACCTGAGATAAAGGATGCTCTTTTCTTATTAATGTAGGAGCGACTCTTAAAGAAAGTTTCCTTTGATTTTTCTTAGCAATAGCTAAAAGTTTAATCCGATAAGAAAGCTCTTCAGCGTAAAGAATATCTAAATAAGAAATTTTTTCTATGCCCTGAGTATAAATATTCTCTTGTTTAGGCCAGATACCAAAACAGAGATAGCTTAAAATACAAAGTTTATGCAAAGTATCAATTCCCTCTATATCTAAGGAGGGATTTCTTTCTGCAAAACCTTTCTCTTGAGCTTCTTTTAATGCCTGATTGAACTCTAAATTCTCTGTGCTCATCCTATGAAGAATGTAGTTGGTTGTTCCATTAAGTATCCCGTAAAATTTCTTTACCTCACACCCTACAAGACCTTGTCTAATACTTCTAATCAAAGGAATAGCTCCACATACAGAAGCCTCAAATCCTATATTAACTCTCATTCTTTCTGCTAAAGAGAAGATTTTCTCTCCATATTGAGCAAGTAAAGCCTTGTTTGCAGTAACTACATTTTTTCTTCTTTTTATCGCTGCGGTTATATACTCATAAGCAGGAGTTACTCCTCCAATTAACTCTACTACAGTATCAATCTGGGGGTCTTCAATAATAGAGAAAGGATTGGAAGAAAAAAAAAGACCAAATTTATCAGCTATCTCTTTTTTTCTTTTATCTTTATCACAAACCTTAGCAATTTCTATCTCTACAGAAGTTCTTTTCTTAATTAAATTTTTATATTTAATCAGCATCTTTAAAGTAGCTTCTCCAACAACACCTAATCCAATTATTCCTATTCTTTTCTTCA
This sequence comes from uncultured Planctomycetia bacterium, assembly GCA_964492865.1. GTDB lineage: Bacteria > Omnitrophota > Gorgyraeia > Duberdicusellales > 4484-171 > CAZBLX01. Next base: position 4,782 of record CAZBLX010000058.1, read on the forward strand.
TCTATTTCTTTTCCTCCAAAACTTTTCTTACATACTCTCCAATCTTCTTAAATATCTCCATATCTAAATCAAGCAGTCTCAGTCTTGTCTCATAAAGAAAATTTTTTGCTATCTCTTTACAATCAACTACCTCTGCAGTAACTATTATTTTTTGAGGAACAAAAGGAAACCTTATCATCAGCTCTAACTGTGTTCCTTTTTCAAAATGTCTATTAGTAGTAATTAACATCCCTCCTTGACTTACATTCTTACTCTGTACTAAATCATATCCTTCCGAAATCTCCTTAGGTTTGTAACTTACAACAAATGTAGCATCAATACGTGGATATTTTCTTCTTTCTGGTCCTTTATACATATCACAACCTCCTTGAATTCCCTAAAAATATAAAAAGATCGGGAGGGCGGGATTTGAACCCGCGACCCCTTGAACCCCATTCAAGTGCGCTAATCCAGGCTGCGCCACCTCCCGATCTTTATTAAATTATACTCAATTTTATACTAATGTAAAGAATTACAACCCTCCAGATTGCATCCCCAAAATTGATATAACTCCAACTCTATTTTAACTCCTTAAAAAATCTATCCTTAGAGTTAACTGGAAAATTAAGTTATACTTTGCAAATCTACAATATCAAATATAGAAATCTGACCCTACCAACAGAAATTAAAGAAATTTTAGGTTTTTTAAAGATGAAAAAATTTGATTTTTACTCACCAATACAGAAGCAAATTCTTATTTTAGCCCCGTAAGCACCGGAGGCCTCCATACAATGAAGAGAACCTTCATCACAAGCACATCGAGAAAAAGTTTTAGTTCCGCAAGCTTCGTGACATCCTGTATATGTTTCACATTTAGCTGTACCTATAGGGTTATTGCAATAGTCTCTAAAAGTTCCCTTGTTGAGATAGCAGGAACCCTTATCCCAATAACAATGAAGTACTGTTCTTTTTCCTTCCATGCAGATACCAAGAATAGAAAGTCCTCCTCCCCCACCGCCAATTTCTGTTCCCTTCACATAAATCTTTTGAGCATTAATAGTTCCTGGCCCCATATTTGTCACATCACCAACAGCCACTCCTCCATCTACTTTTAAATCACCCTTTACAGTTGTCTTATCAGAGCTTGCATTACCAAGTTGTGTATCTCCATCTACATTTAAATCATTCTCAATTTTTGTATCTCCTGCAACATGTAGTTCTTTCTCAGGTTTCAATACTCCAATACCAACCTTACCTTCAACAA
>CAZBLX010000059.1:0-5908 GCA_964492865.1 uncultured Planctomycetia bacterium
CCCTCTACATTTAAATCATTCTCAATTTTTGTATCTCCTGCAACATGTAGTTCTTTTTCAGGTTTCAATACTCCAATACCAACCTTACCTTCAACAACTAAATCAGCATTATCATCTATAGAAGTAGTGCAACTTCCCTCCCAGCAATAACTAGAAGGATTATAGTAATTATCTCCAATAGCCATTCTTTTTGCTCTCAATTCTTTATATATTCCCACAGGAGATGGATAATAGGTAGTGATGGTTAGTTCTTGAGAAAAGGAAAGATAATAATTTGAGAATAAAAGAGTAGAGATTAAGATTAATAGAGATTTTGTTTTTATCATGTTGCCTCCTTTTTTTGTTTTTCCTTCTTATAAAATATAACACTATTTTTTATTTTTTTAAAGTTTTTGAAGAAGAAAATTATTTTGACATAATTCTTGACTTTCAAGAAAATAACTGTTATATTTTTGAAAAAAGAGGAGGTAAAATGACAGAGAAGTCAACACCTATCTCTGAAGAGATTCAATTAGTAATATTTAAAATTGGTGATGAAGAATTCGGAGTAAATATTCATCAGGTAAAAGAAATTGTAAGACTTGTCCCTATTACCCCTATTCCTCGTGCTCCTGAATTTATTGAGGGGGTAGTAAACTTGCGCGGACAGATTTTGGCAGTAATGGATTTAGCAAAAAGGCTGGAGCTACCTTCTCGTCCTCGTTCGGAAAAAACAAGAATTATTGTTGTAGAGGTAGAAGATAATATTGTGGGAATGATTGTTGATGAAGTAACTGAAGTTTTACGTTTACCTTTAGAGAAAATAGAAAAAACGCCACAAATTGTAGAATCAGAGATAGAACAAAAATACATTAAAGGGGTAGGCAAATTAGATGACCGCTTACTTATTCTTATTGACTTAGCAAATGTTCTTTCCTTAGAAGAAAAAGAAGAGATAAAAAAGATAAAAGAAGAGGAAAAAACTTAAGAAGAAAATATAAGACTTAGTGCTTCCTGGCGTGTTTTCTGATTTTTTCTAAAAATCCCTCGCACTACAGAAGTTGTTGTAATCGTTCCTGGTTTCTTAACCCCTCGCATCGTCATACATAAATGTTCTGCCTCAATCACTACCATCACTCCTTTAGGTCTCAACTTCTCCATAATTATATCGGCAATCTCAGTAGTTAATCTTTCCTGAACCTGCAATCTTTTAGAAAATATCTCCACAACACGTGCTATTTTACTTAAACCAGTAATTCTTTTATCAGGAATATAGGCTACATGTGCCTTGCCAATAAAAGGTAAAAGATGATGTTCACAGATAGAATAAAGAGGGATATTTTTTAAAAGAATAATCTCATCATGTTTCTGTTCCAAAATCACCTCTAATTCTTTATAAGGGTCTAAAAAAGTGCCTTCTAAAATCTCCTCAAACATATCCGCTACTCTTTGAGGAGTTTTGGCGATATCTTTTCTTTTTAAATCTGCTCTTACTGCCTCTAAAATTAATCTTACTGCTTTTTTAATTTTCTCCTTATCTATTCTTGTCTTTTTCATATAAACTATTATATCATCTATTTCCCAATACAAAACTTAGAAAAAATTTCTTTCAGCACTTCTTCCTCTAAAGAAACTCCTACAAGTTTTTCCAATTCATCAATAATTTCTCTTAAAGCAAAATTCACAAAATCTATACTGTAATTCTCATCTAAATATTTAAAAATTTCCTTTATCTTTTTATCAACTTTTTTAATAATCTCTTTCTGCCACTGAGTTAAGAAAATCATATTTTCTCTTTCCACACCCTTCTCTTTAATTAAACTGGCAATTTCCCTTCTTAATTTATCCAATCCTATTTTTTTCAATGCACTCACTCTTATCTGAGGTTTAAAATTACTAATTCTTCTTAAATCTATTCTTTTTTCTAAATCAATCTTATTAATCACATAAATTACTTTTTTATTTTTAACTTTTTCAAGAAGAGAAAAATCTTCTTTACTTAACTGACGTGAATAATCAAAAACAAAAATAATTAAATCTGCCTCCTCTATTTTTTTAAATGATCTCTCCATTGCTTTTTTATCTATAAGACTTTTTGTTTTCAAAATTCCTGCTGTATCATAAATATTTAAAGGAATTCCCTCTACATTTATACTTTTTCCAATAACATCTCTTGTTGTTCCAGCAATTTTTGTAACCAAAGCTATATCCTCTTCCAAAAGAGAATTAAAAAGAGTGGATTTTCCTACATTAGTTCTTCCACAAATCACACAATTTATCCCTTCTCTGACCAATTTTGCCCAATAAGAAGATTCTTTAATCTTTTCTATTTCTTCATTTATTTTTTTCAACTCTTTCCTTAATTTTTTCAAATCAATCTCTATCTCTTCCTCAGGAAACTCTATAACTGCCTGAGTCTCTGAATAAATATCTTTTATTCTTTCTTTTAAATTATTAAAAAAAGATGAGACTTCTCCTTTAAGCTGACGCAAAGCACCAAAAAGAGCCTTTTCTGTCTTTGCCTCAACTATATCTAAAATACTCTGTGCCTGAAGAAGATCAATCCTTCCATTTATAAAAGCACGCCAGCTGAATTCTCCTGGTTTTGCTAAACGTGCTCCCTCCTGTAGAACCAATTCCAGAATTTTATTTAAAACCAGAAGTCCTCCATGAGAGGAAATCTCTACTACATCCTCCCGTGTGTATGAGAAAGGGGCACGCATAATACTGACTAAAACTTCATCAATTATCTCTTCCTTTTTAGAAGGATTAACAATCCATCCATAGTGTAATGTGTAAGATTTGACTTTGCGGATATCTTTTTTCTTAGCAGGAAGAAATATCTTAGATATAATCTCTAAAGCCTTACTTCCTGAAATTTTTATTACTCCCAAAGCAGATTTTGCCGGATAAGTGGCGATTGCTGCAATTGTATCTTCTCTTCTGTAATCTTTCAAACTACGAAATAACTCCATATCTGAATGCTTTTTTAATTTCTGCAACAAGATAAAAAGAACCTGTAATTAAAATTAAATCATTCTTCTTACAAAAACTTAATGCTTTCCTTAAAGCTTTATAAGAAGAATTTACTACTTCCGCCTCTTTTATTTTGAGTTTCTTATATAACTCTTCAGGAGAGATACTACGTGGATTAGAAAACCGGGTAAAAATTATCTTTTTTGTTTCTTCTTTTATCTCTTTTATCATTTTCTCTGCTGGCTTATCAGAAGAACTTGCAAATATAAGGATTATTTTCTTTTTTGGAAAGTAAAAAGAGAGCGTTTCTTTTAAAGCTTTAAAAGAAGAAAGATTATGTGCCACATCTAAAACAACTAAAGGATTCTTTTTTACAATCTCAAATCTCCCCTCAAGAAAAGCTTTTCTTAATCCTTCTTTAAAACTTACCTTTTTTAAAACCTTCCTTTTTTCTAAAATATGTAAACTTGCCAAAGCTAAACAGGCATTTTCCACTTGATGTTTTCCTTTCATAATTATTTTTATATCTTTTAAAGAAAAATCACTAAACCAGAAATCAAAAAGAGTATAATCTTTCTTTAAGCAGACATTGCTAAATCCAAAGTCTTTCCTCAACATAAATAATTCTGCTTTCTCTCTTTCTGCTTTTTCTTTCAAAACTTCCTCAACACTTTTCCTCTGAAAGCTTGAGATTACAGGAATCCTCCTTTTTATAATCCCTGCTTTCTCATAAGCTATTTTCTTCAATGTCTTTCCCAACTTATCTGTATGATCATAATCAATATGAGTAAGAATGGTAACTGAAGGAGCAACAATATTGGTAGCATCTACTCTTCCTCCCAATCCTGTCTCTAACACAACAAAATCAACTTTTTTTTGGAAAAAATACTTAAAAGCTATAGCTGTATAAACTTCAAAAAAAGTAATTCTCCCCAACTCTGTTTCTCTGAGTTCTTCCAGCACCGGATACATTTCATTCAAAATATTTTTTAAACTATCTTTTGAAATCATAATTTCTTTTATCTTCTCTTTTTTTTCCAAAATCTTTATTCTCTCGCGCATATCAAGAAAATGAGGAGAGGTAAAAAGTCCTGCTTTAAAACCTGAGGCAGCCAAAATATAAGCACAAAATGTTGCCACTGACCCTTTCCCTTTTGTTCCTGCAATATGAATCACTTTAAACTGAGAATAAGGAATTTCTAATTTTTCCATCAAAACTTTAACCCTTCTCAACTTTAAACAACGAGAATAAAAAAAACTCCTTTTTTTCTCATAATTAACAAAAGAATCCAAATATTTTTTTGCCTCCTGGTAATTTTTAAGCATGAAATATAAAGGCGAGACAATTAATGGCGAAAAACTCTTCTTCCTGTAAAGACCATAGAGATTTTATATTGATCACAAAGCTTAATTATCTCCTTATCTCTTATCGAACCACCCGGCTGAATAATTGCTTTTACTCCGTACTTTTTTGCCAGCTCAACAGAATCAGAAAAAGGGAAAAAACCATCCGAGGCTAAAACCATTCCTCTTCTTTTTCCTGCTTTCTCTAAAGCAATTTTTACTGCTCCTACCCGGGAAGGTTGTCCTCCAGCTATACCTAAGCTAACCTTATTTTTTGCCACAACAATGGCATTTGATTTTACATACTTTACTACACACCAGGCAAACTTTAAATCCTCCCATTCTCTTCCTGTAGGTTTCTTTTTTGTCACTACCTGCCAATTTTCTTCTATTTTTTTCTCTTTCTGAATAAGATAACCAAAAATCGTTTTTTTAACATCACACAAATTTATTTCTTGATTGTCTTCTATTTGAATTACGCGCATGTTCCTCTTTTGAGAAAATAATTTCAGCGCTTCTTTAGAAAAAGCAGGAGCAACAACACATTCTTTAAAACCACTTTTTAAAATATATTTTGCGGTTTTTCCATCAACCTTTTTATTCAATCCTATTATTGCCCCAAAACTTGATATAGTATCTGCCTTAAATGCTTTAAGAAAAGCAGAAGGTAATTTTTTATCTATTGCTACCCCACAGGGTGAGGCATGTTTTACAAGCACACTGCAAGGAGAATTAAATTCTTTAGCTAACATTATTGCTGTATCTAAATCTAAAAAATTATTGAAAGATAAGGTTTTCCCTTGAATCTGTTTAAAATTTAAAACAGGCTGTCTAATCAATCTATAAAGATTGGCTTCTTGATGAGGATTTTCTCCATATCTTAAATTTAACAATTTCTCTAATTCCCAAATAATTACCTCTTTTCCTATAAGGAAATTATAAATATAAGTGTCATATTCTTGAGTGCAACGGAAAACTTCAATAGCTAATTTCTTAAGAGTTTCCTCAGACAAACTCCCTTTATTTTTTTCCAGTTCTTCTATAATTTTTTTATACTGTGACGGACTACTAACACAGGCAACATTTTTAAAATTCTTTGCTCCCGCACGTAGAAGTGCCGGCCCTCCAATATCTATATATTCCACCATCATATCTAAACTTAAGCCTTCACTCATCATTTTTTTAAAAGGATAAAAATTTACTACCACCATATCTATAGGTTCAATATCTAAATTTTTTAACTCTTCCATATGTAAAGGATGCCTTTTGTTAGCCAAAACTGCACCAAAGATTTTAGGGTGTAAAGTTTTCACTCTTCCGGAAAGAATTTCGGGGAAAGAGGTCAAATCAGATACTTTAATTACTTTTATTCCACTTTTTTTAAGCAAAGAGGCTGTTTTTCCTGTGGAGATAATCTCTATATTTAATTTTTGCAAACTACGAGCAAACTCAATTATTCCTTTCTTATCCCATACACTGATTAAGGCTCTTCTTATCTTAAGCATTAAGCTTTAAATTTTATATTAATAACATCTCCATCATTAACAATATACTCTCTCCCCACTATTTTTAAAAATCCTCTACTTTTTGCTTCCTCAATATTTGAAAA
>CAZBLX010000060.1:0-5767 GCA_964492865.1 uncultured Planctomycetia bacterium
ATAAAAACGTAGAGAGAGCAAAAATGATTATTAAAGAGGTTATTCCTTTAATAGAGAAAGAAAGAAGCTGTAAGTGCAAAGAGGCTTTAAAAAATGCAATTGTTACACGAAAAGAGGCAATTTCCTCTTCTAAAAAGAGACAACTTAAACTATTAATTGGAAAATATTTATAAAATAATGATGGATTATAAGAAAACCCTTAATCTTCCCTCCACCAGCTTTAGCATGAGGGCTAATTTAAAAGTTTTAGAGCCCAAGATTTTAAATTACTGGCAGGAGATTGATATTTATAAAAAACTGCGGGAGAAGAGCAAAGGAAGAAAAAAATTTATTTTACATGACGGCCCCCCTTATGCTAACGGACCTATTCATATTGGACACGCTTTGAATAAAATCTTAAAAGATATTATTATAAAATTCAAATTCATGAGTGGAGAGGATGCTCCTTTTATATGTGGATGGGATTGTCACGGCCTTCCTGTAGAACACTCTCTTTTGAAAGAACTTAATTTGACAAAGCATGATGTGGATATAATTGATTTTAGAAAAAGAGCTAAAGACTTTGCCTTGAAATTTGTGGAAAAACAGAAAGAAGATTTTATTCGCCTGGGAGTATTCGGAGACTGGCAAAACCCTTATCTTACTCTTTCTCCAGAATATGAATACTGGGTTCTTAAACTTTTGGCAGATTTAGTGAAGAAAGGATATATTTATCGGGGACTTAAACCAGTTAATTGGTGCTATCATTGTGAGACTGCCTTAGCAGAGGCAGAAGTAGAATATCAGGAAAAAGACTCACACTCTCTTTATGTTCTTTTTGAAGTTAAAGATAAAGATGTCTTTTCTTTAAATGAAACTATATATTTTCTTATCTGGACAACTACTCCTTGGACACTTATTTCCAATGTTGCAGTAGCAGTTCATCCTGAATTTGAATATGCCTTAGCTCAAACAGATGATAAATTTATAATCTTATTGAAGGAACTCATTCCTTCCTTAGAGCAAAAATTGAGTAGAAAAATAAATATTTTAAAAACATTCCTGGGAAGGAAGGTTGAAGGGATTAGATTAAAACATCCTTTTTTAAATAGAGAGTCTCTTTTAGTCTTAGCTGATTTTGTTTCACATCTTGAAGGAACCGGATGTGTTCATATTGCTCCTGGACATGGAGAAGAAGATTTTTCTTTAGTAGATAAGTATAATTTAGAGGTGATTATGCCTGTAAATGAGAAAGGAATATTTGAAAATGTAGATGAACGTTTCAATGGAAAGAATATAGAGGAAGCATCATTTTTGGTAATAGAGGAATTAAAAAAGAAAGAAAGGCTTCTTCATTATGAAAAAATAACCCATCTTTATCCTTATTGCTGGCGTTGTAAAAATCCTATTATTTTTAGAGCAACTTTTCAATGGTTTCTTAAAGTGGATCATTTTAACTTAAGAAAAAAAGCTTTAGAAGAGATAAAAAAGATAAGGTGGATTCCTCCTCAAGGAGAAGAAAGAATGGAGGGAATGCTTGAGAGACGACCTGACTGGTGCCTATCACGTCAAAGACTATGGGGAGTTCCCATCCCTGCAATAAAATGCACCAGCTGTGGTGAGGTTATTTTGAATGAGGAAGTGATAGAAAAAACTGCTGAAATTTTCAGAAAAGAAGGTTCAGATAGCTGGTTTAAGGAAAAAACGGAAAAATTTTTGCCCACTGATTTTAAATGTCCTTCCTGTGGAAGCGAACAATTCAATAAAGAAAATGATATATTGGATGTATGGTTTGAATCAGGAGCCAGTTTCTTAGCAGTAGTGAAAAATCATAAAGATTTGAATTTTCCTGCCGATATTTATCTTGAGGGAAGCGATCAACATCGGGGATGGTTTCAGGTTTCTTTACTTCCTTCTCTCATTAAAGAAAAGCAGGCACCTTTTAAAATAGTTCTCACCCATGGATTTGTAGTAGATGAGGAAGGGAAAAAGATGTCTAAATCTTTAGGGAATGTTATTTCTCCTCAGGAAGTAATTTCTAAATTAGGGGCAGAGATTTTAAGGCTCTGGAGTGCTTATAGTGATTATACTCAAGATATAAAGCTTTCACCGAAAATTTTAGAGCAACTGGTAGATATTTATCGCAAGATTAGAAATACAATAAGATTCCTTTTAGGAAACCTCTATGATTTTTCTCCTTCCCAAGATAAAGTCAATTATGAAGAGTTAAATGAAATAGATAAATATATGCTTGCCAAAACTACCTTATTTTGGGAGGAGATTTTAAAGGATTATGAAAATTTCTCTTTCTATAAAGTATGCCAGAAGATATTTAACTTTTGTAATTTAGATTTAAGTTCTTTTTACCTTGACATTTTAAAGGATAGATTATATACTTATGCCAAAAATTCAAAAGAAAGACGTTCTGCACAGACTGCTCTTTATTATATTTTAGAAAGAATTGTTAAATTGATTGCGCCTATATTAAGCTTTACTGCAGAAGAGGTTTTGTTTTCTTTTCCTTTGGGAGATAAAAAGAAAGAATCTATCTATCTTTACGAGTTTAATGAAAATCTTTATCCTTCCTATAGAAATGAAGAGGTATTGAAGAAATGGGAACATATTCTTTCCTTAAGAGAGAAAGTGCTTAAAGAGATAGAGAGAAAAAGAGAAGAAAAAATAATCGGCAGTTCTCTTGAGACAGAGGTAATTTTATTTTTTGAGGATGAAGATTATAAATTTTATAAAAACTGTGAAGAGATCTTAAGAGAAGCATTCATTGTTTCAAAAGTAGAGATAAAGAAAGGAAAGTTTTTAATTCAGATAAATAAAGCAAAGGGAAAAAAATGCTTAAGATGTTGGAATTATAAAGAGGATGTAGGAAAAGATAAAGAATTTCCTTATTTATGCTCAAGGTGTATCTTGATAATAAAAAGTAGGAAGGAGGAGTGAATGAGAACAAAAAAGACAAAGAGAACTTCTCGTACCTTGCGGAGATTAACTAAAAAAGAATTAAATTTATATAAAGAAAAACTCCTTAATTTACGTGAAGAAATCTTTGCTCAGATGCAGGGCTTGTCTCAAGAGACATTGATGAAATCTCCAAAAGACATTTCTGGAGATATCTCAGGATACTCTTTGCATATGGCAGATGTAGCTTCAGATAACTATGAGAGAGAATTTAACTTAGGTTTGGTCTCTAATGAGAGAAAAATTATTATGGAAATTGAGGAAGCATTAAAGAGAATAGAGGATAAAACTTATGGAATATGTTTAATGTGCGAGAAACCTATTGCTAAAAAAAGACTGGAAGCTATTCCCTACGCCCGCTATTGTAAACAGTGTCAGGAAAAATTGGAGAAGGGAAATAAAATATAAGGTGATTTTAATTTTAAGTAGTGCTCTTTTAATCTTTATTATCGAATTATTTATAAAAAATTTTTTAAAAAATTTTCCATCAGGAAATCTTCCCTTCATTCATGTAGTATTTAACAAAGGTATTGCTTTTGGTCTATTTAAAGAATATAGCCATTTTTTAACTTACTTAATAATTATTCTCATCCTCTTTCTTTTTTATATAATTAAAAAAGATACAAACAAAACTTTTTCTTCTAAAATAGCTTATGGATTAATTTTGGGAGGAGCTTTTTCTAATTTTTATGATCGTTTAATTTATGGGGGTGTAATTGATTATATAGATTTAAAAATATGGCCTGTTTTTAATCTTGCTGATTCAGCAATTACAGTAGGGGTGGGGATTTTACTTTTAAAATTAGTTAAGGAAAGATATGGAAAAAATTTTTAAAGTTGGAAAGAATGAGGCAGGAAAAAGATTAGATAAGTTTTTAAGCGAAAAAATTCAAACACTTTCCAGAACAAAGATAAAAGAACTTATAAAGGAAAAGTTTATTCTGGTTAATGAGAAAGAAAAAAAACCTAATTATTCTCTTCAGATAAATGATGAGATAAAAGTTTTTTTTACTCCGCAAAAAAAAGAGAAACTGCCTCCTTTTGTATACCCGATAGAAATTATTTATGAAGATGAGGATATAATTGTAGTGAATAAACCTCAAGGATTGGTAGTGCATCCTCCTAATCCTAATTATCAGAAAACCTTAATTAATGCTCTCATTTATATGGGCAAAAAACTTTCTGATATAAATCCTTTAAGAAAAGGTGTGGTTCACCGATTAGATAAGGAAACCTCAGGAGTTCTGGTTTTAGCAAAAAGAAACAGGGCGCATCTTAATTTAGTTAAGCAATTTCAGAAAAGAGAAGTAAAAAAAGAGTATAGAGCAATTGTCTGGGGAATAATACAGCAAGATAAATTAAAAATCTCTCTTCCTTTGAAAAAAACCGATATTCCTTTCAAGATGAAGGTAGGGTTTTTTAAAGCAAAAGAAGCTTTTACAGAGATAGAGGTTATAAAAAGGGGTAAAAATTTTTCTTTTCTTTCTGTAAAACCGATAAGTGGAAGAACGCATCAGATAAGGGTGCATCTTTCTTTCTTAGGATATCCTATTGTGGGAGATAAAAAATACGGACGTAAAGACAATTACGATAAATTATTTTTGCATGCCTATCGGTTAGGTTTACATCATCCTTCAGAAGGAAATTTTGTAGAGTTTGAAGCGCCTCTTCCAGAACATTTTTTAAAATTTTTAAAAGAAAATGTTTAAAATCCCTACTTTTGAAAAAATACAGAAAGAGATTACTATTCCTGCAGATAAATCTATTTCTCATCGTGCTTTAATTATCGGTTCTTTAGTAAAAGGAAAAATTAGAATTAAGAATTTCTTAATTAGTAAGGATACTTTAGCTACTTTGGAATGTCTTAAGAAAGTGGGAGTGAATATTAAGCTTTATAAAAATAGAGAAGTGCTTATTCAAGCAGATGGTATGTTTTTTAAAAGAAAAAAAGAAGTTTCTCTTAATGCTTGTGAGTCAGGAACAACGATGCGAATTCTAAGTGGAGTTCTTGTAGGACAGAAATTTCCTGTATTTTTTGATGCTGAAAAGACTTTAAGAAACAGACCCATGAAAAGAATTACCCAGCCTTTGCGTCTTATGGGAGCAAAAATAGAAGGAAGAAAGAAGAATGATGAGGAATATCCTCCTTTAAAGATTCAGCCAGCAAAACTGGTGGGAATAAAATATGATTTACCTGTAGCCAGTGCTCAGGTTAAATCAGCAATTATTTTAGCCTCTTTATTTGCTGAAGGAACCACACGTATAAAAGAAAAAGAAATATCTCGTGATCATACAGAAAGAATGTTGAGTTTTTTTCAGGCAAAAATTAAAAGAAGAGGAAGATGCATATTTATAGAAAAAGGACAGCTAAAAAATCCTAAAGAACTTTTCATTCCTGCTGATATTTCTTCTGCTTCTTTTTTCATTGCTTTAGCTACTTTACTTAAAAATTCAGAAATAACAATAAAAAATGTAAGTGTTAATCCTACACGTTTAGGGTTTATAAATGTTCTTAAAAGAATGGGAGCAAAGATTAAAATTACAAATAAAAAGAGATATTTTGAACCTTACGCAGATATTGTTGTAAAATCTTCACCTCTTAAAGGAGTAAAGGTGAAAAAAGAAGAAATACCTCTTATGATTGATGAAGTGCCTTTATTATTTGTATGTGCTGCTTATGCTTCAGGTAAAACAGAAATTGAAGGGTTGAAAGAGTTAAAAGTGAAAGAGACAGATCGCATTCATTCTATGGTTTACAATTTGAAAAGAGCAGGAGTAAATATAGAAGCTTTTTCTGACACTCAGAAAAAAGATTGGA
>CAZBLX010000061.1:0-5738 GCA_964492865.1 uncultured Planctomycetia bacterium
TTATTTCTGCTTCCCGTTATCCTTTAGCTTTAAGCAGAGATAGACTGCTTCCTTCTTTTTTTGAGAAAATTCATAAAAGATTTGCCACGCCTTACATTTCTATTATTTTTACCGGACTTTTTATAATTAGTATGCTTTTTCTTGAATTTAATCTTCTTATAGAGACTGCTTCAGTCGTTCTTATCCTTACTTATATATTTTCATCTCTGTGTGTAATTATCTTAAGAGAGAGTCGGCTGGGTAATTATCAGCCTACATTTTCTGTGCCTTTTTATCCTTGGATTCAGATTGCCGGAATAATTATCTTTAGTTTTTTAATATTAATAATGGGAAAAGAAGCTATTTTTTTAAGTTTGGTATTAGTTATAGGAAGTTTTCTTTTTTACTGGTTCTATGGACGGATAAGAAGCAGAAGAGAATACGCCTTACTTCATCTGGTAGAGCGAATTACCTCAAAAGAATTAACCACGCGGATTTTGGAGGATGAGTTTAGAGAGATAATAAGAGAAAGGGATGAAATTACCAAAGACCGTTTTGATGAGATTATTGAGAGGAGTATAATTCTTGATATAGAGGAGGAACTTGACTGGAAAAAGTTTTTTTCTCTTGTTGCAGAAAAACTTTCTTTTAGGCTAAATTTAGAAAAAAATTATCTTTATCAATTACTTTTAAAAAGAGAAAAGGAATCCTCAACTGTTTTAAGCTCCTATCTTGCCATCCCTCATATTGTTATTGAAGGGAAAAATACTTTTGATATTCTTCTTGCTCGCTGCAAGAGGGGAATAAATTTTCCTCAGGGTTTGAAAGTTTTTGCTGTTTTTGTTCTTGTGGGAACAAAGGATGAGAGAAATTTTCATCTTTATGCACTTTCTGCAATCGCTCAGATAGTCTCCAATCCCCATTTTGAGAAAAAATGGATGCAGGCAAAAGATAAAGAAGCATTAAGGGATGTGATTTTGTTGGGAAAAAGAAAGCGTTTATAAATGCTTATTGCCTTACTTACTGATTTTGGAGATAAAAGTAATTTTGTGGGGGTAATGAAAGGGGTAATTTTAAAAATTAACCCTAACGTTAAGTTGATAGATATTACTCACAAAATCAGTTTTGGTTCAGTAAGAGAGGCTCTATTCCTTCTTTATAAAAGTTATTCTTATTTTCCTAAAGGAACAATATTTGTTGTGGTTGTTGATCCTCAAGTAGGCTCAGAAAGAAAAGCATTAGCAATAAAGACAAAAAATTACTACTTTGTGGGGCCGGATAATGGAGTGTTAAGCTGGGCAGTTTTTGAAGACGGGGTAGAGAAGATCATAGAGGTTAAAAATAGAAAATATTTTTTAAAAAATATTTCCTCTACATTTCACGGAAGAGATATTTTTGCTCCTGTAGCAGCGTATGTATCCAGAGGAGTAAAGATTGAAAAATTGGGAAAAAGAATAAAAGAAATTAAAAAAATAGATTTTCCTCAAGTAAAGATTGAGAAAGATACCCTTAAAGGAGAGATTCTTTATATTGATTCTTTTGGGAATCTCGTTACAAATATAAAGAAAGATGTTTTTTTAAATTTTGTAAAGGATAAAAAATTTGTTGCCACTTTAAATGGAAAAAAGATAAGAAAACTTTATGATTTTTATTCTCAGGCAGAGTCTCGTAAACCTTTCTTTATTGAGGGAGGTTTTTCTTTTTTAGAAATCTCTCTTTATTTAAGTTCAGCAAAGGAGTATTTTAAAGCAAAAGAGGAAGATACAGTTGTAATAAAAAGATTATGATTGAAAGAAAGATTCGTCTTAAAGGCATAATAAAGCATGTATATAAAAAAGTAGGTAAAGCTATTCTTGATTACCAGATGATTAAAGAGAATGACAGAATTCTTGTAGCTGTATCTGGGGGCTCAGATAGCTTGAGTCTTTTAAAATTGTTAAATATGCGTAAGAAAAGATTGCCCATTTCTTTTGATATTATTGCCTGTTTCATAAAGACAAATTTTATAGATATTGATGAGAAAAAGATTATTGAATATTTAAAGAAAGAAGACATTCCTTTTTTAGTGAAAGAGCTTAATTTAGAAAAAAAGAATTTGGATTGCTTCTGGTGTTCCTGGAATAGAAGGAAAATTCTTTTTGAGACCGCACAAATGCATAATTGCAATAAAGTTGCTTTAGGACATCATCTGGATGATATTGTTGAGACAATTTTGATGAATCTTTTTTTCTTTGGAGAGATAAGTGCGATGAAGCCAAAAATATCTCTTTTTGAAGGTAAATTGGAGATTATAAGACCTCTCTGTTATCTGGAAAAAGAAGAGTTAAGAAACTTTGCACATAATTTAGAGATTCCTTTTGTGGATTATAATTGTCCTTATGGTAAGGATTCACGCAGAGAATTGGTTAAATCAATAATTAAAGAAGTGGAAAAGAATTGTTTTTATGCAAAGAAAAATATATTCAGGGCTTTGGGAAGAATTAAAAAGGATTATCTTTTATGAGGATACTTATTAGTGCTGGTCCTACCTGGATTAAAATAGATGATATTCGCATAATTACTAATATTTTTACTGGCAGAACAGGATTATTTTTAGCTGAAGAATTTGCAAAAAAAAGGAGTAATGTAACTTTACTTATTAATCCTCATTGTATAAAGAATTTACCCAGAAATATGAAAGTTGTTCCTTTTTTTTATTTTGAGGAATTGAAATCTAAGTTAGAGAAAGAATTAAAAAATAATTTTTTTGATGTGATAATTCATACTGCAAGTGTAAGTGATTATAAATTAAAAAGAAGTTTTAAAGGGAAGGTAGTCTCAGGCAAAAAAGAATTTATTTTGAAATTAACTCCTACTCCCAAATTGATTAAAATTATTCGCCGGTTAGCTAAAGATTCTTTTCTTATTCAATTTAAATTAGAGATAAAAAGAGAAAAACTTATCAAGAAAGCATTTAAAAGTCTTAAAGAGAATAAATCTGATTTAGTGGTGGCTAATGCTTTAGAGGATTTAAGGCTTGGTTATAAAGCATTTGTTATTGATAAGGATAAAAATATTAAAGAAGTTAATTCCAAAAAAGAACTTTTTCAAACTCTTTTTAGATTAATAACCCTCCATTTCCACCCCAGGGGTGGAAACAACCAATTCAACCTACGAGGTTGAACTAAAAAATTTAGAAATAATTTGCAAAAACAAGCCTTCAATTTAAAAAATAACTTACACATAAATTCACGACTGTGAGTTTATATGTAAGTTGAGAATTAGGATAATTATGTCCGCCGGTTTTATAGTTTCACCTGTTGCAAAAGTAAGTTTTTAAGATATAATTAACCTGATACAGGTGAGGTTTGTAATTACAGGGATTGGAGTAGTTTCTCCTTTTGGGATAGGGAGGGAGATTTTTTGGCAAAAATTAGAGAAAGGTGAATCAGCTGTAAAAAAGATAAGTTCTTTTGATACCTCACCTTTCTCTGTCAAAGTAGCTGCGGAATTAAAAGATTTTGATCCTGCCTCTTTTTTGGGAAAGAAAGGATTAAGAAATTTAGATCGCAGTTCTTTATTTTTACTTGTTGCGGCAAAATTAGCATTGGAAGATAGAAAATTGGAGATTAATGAGAAGAACACAGATAAAATAGGAGTAGCAACAGCAACTACTTTCTCCCATTTCTGGCCTATTGTAGAGTTTGATAAAGAAATATTTGAAGAAGGAATAGATTTTGCCTCACCTGCTTTATTCCCCTTAACAGTAATGAGTGCTCCTTCTTCAGCAGTTTCTATTCGCTACAATATTCAAGGATTTAATACTACCGTTTCCTCTGGCTTTCCTTCTGCAATAGATGCTTTGAATTATTCTTTTGTTGCTCTTGCTACCAATAAAGCAGAATTAGTTTTAAGTTGTGCTGTAGAGACTTTAAATTTTTATCTTTTCTTTGGTCTTCATAAATTAAAATATATGGCAGGTATAAACGGTCCTCTTATAAATTGTCCTTATGATAAAAGAAGGAATGGTCCTGTTTTAGGAGAAGGAGCAGTAGTGTTAATAATTGAAGATGAGAAAAGGACAAAAAAGGAAAAAACTAAAATTTATGCTAAAATAAATGGAGTAGGTTTATATTTTGATAGTTTTCATATAGGAAAGATTCATCCTCAAGGACAAGGATTGGAGGAGGCAATTAAAAAAGCAATGGAGAAAGCAGGAATTTCTTTAAAAGATATAGATTGTATTTTTTCCTGTGCAAATTCATCTTATGATTTAGATAAAATAGAGATAAAAGTTTTAAAGAAAATCTTTGGCAAAAATTTAAACAAAATCCCTGTGACTTCTATAAAATCTATGATCGGAGAGAGTTTCTCAGCTTCGGCAGGACTTCAGATAGTTGCCGCAATTGGCGCTTTACTTAGAGGAGTAATTCCGCCAACAATTAACTATAAAGAGAAAGACCCTGACTGTTACATAGATAGTCTCGTTAGGAAGCCTTTAAAAAAAGATATAAAAAGGATATTGATTACCTCTTTTGGTCCGGGTGGATATAATGGTGCCTGCATTTTAGAAAAATATGTGGGAGGAAATTAAAGATAAAGTAGTAATCATTACTGGTGGTGCACGGGGTATAGGAAAAGCCTGTGTAGAGGTTTTTTCTTCTTTGGGAGCAAAGGTTGTTTTTACTTATAAAAGAAGCAAAAAAGAAGCAAATAGATTAAAAAGAGAGATAAAAGAAAAAAATGGTAAGTGTCTATGCATTCAGGCAGATGTAAAAGATTACCAAATGTGTCGTGAAGTGGTAGAAAAGACTTTAAAAAAATTTAAAAAAATAGATGTGTTAATTAATAATGCCGGGGTAATTAAAGATAGAGCCTTAGTTATGATGAATCATGAAGATTGGGATGAAGTAATTGAGACCAATTTGGGAGGAACTTTTAATATGACGAGAGCAACGATAACAACCTTCCTCAAACAGAAAAAAGGTTGTATAATAAATATAAGTTCGGTAAGTGGATTGACAGGGATTGCCCGGCAGACTAATTATAGTGCTTCCAAGGCAGGAATTATTGGATTTTCAAAAGCTTTGGCAAAAGAGGTTGCCTCATATAATATCAGAGTAAATGTAATCTGTCCTGGATTTATTGATACAGATATGTTGAGTGGTTTGAAAGATGAGATGAAAAAAAATATTATAGAGAGTATTCCTTTAAAAAGATTGGGAAAACCTCAAGAGGTAGCCTGGTTATGTGTATTTTTAGCCTCAGATAAAGCGAATTATATCACCGGGGAAGTGTTAAAAATAGATGGAGGTTTATATATGTAAATTAGGAAAATGGCTAAGAAAAAGATTGATTTTGAAAAACTTAAAGAAGAAATAAAAAAGATAGTTTCTGAGGTAAGCGAGATACCTCAAGAACAGTTAAAAGAAGATGCACGTTTTGTAGAGGATTTAGGGATAGATAGTATGATGGCGTTAGAGATTGTTGCTAATATTGAGAAAAAATACAAAATAGTGATTCCAGAAGAGGAAATCCCCAAAATTCGCTCTCTTAAAGATGTTTATGATATAATGGAGAAATTGTTAAAAACAAAGAAAGGTAAATAATGGTTGAATGGGATATAAATAAAATTAAAGAAGTTCTTCCTCATCGCTTTCCTTTTCTTTTTATTGATCGGGTATTAGAAGTTGATATTAACCAGAGAAAAGCAGTTTGCCTTAAGAATGTCTCTATTAATGATTATTTTTTTGAAGGGCATTTCCCTCAACATCCTGTTA
>CAZBLX010000062.1:0-5727 GCA_964492865.1 uncultured Planctomycetia bacterium
TTCTCTTTTCTGTAAAGTTAGGAAGGATAAGTTTAGAGCAGGCTAAATCAGGGGTGGCAAAATTAAATCCTTTTGGAGGAGCAGTTATTTTATATCCTTTAATTTGTTGTAAGAGTTGATTAAGTTTTGATTTAATGATTTCCTGATACACTTGAAATCCTTCAGAAAAAGACAATAAAGAAAACCCTCCATCCCTATTTGAAAGCTGGTTACTTGAAATTTTCTCATTTATCCATCCTTTTACTAGTTCTTGCAACTCTTCAATATCAATTATCTCATCTACCCAGACTTCATTAAATCTTGTTCTTAAGGCAGGGGATAAAAGATTTCTTGAGGAATGAAGTTTGGGGGGATTGATGGATAAAAAGAGCCTGAAGTTAGGATGGACTTTATAGACATTTCCCTCTTCATCAGTAATATAGCCAAAGTCAATTAAAGTATTTAAATATTCAGAAAGAGGAGAGAGATTTGCCTCATCAATAAGAAGCCAGCTTCCCTCCTCAATAGCTTTAAAAAGAAATCCTTTTCTATACTGCCATTTACCTTCTTTTGTCTGGATATAACCTCCTAAAAGTTCCTCTAAACCAGTATCAGAAGAGAGATTTACATAATAGAGATTGGTTTTCTTTTTCTTGGCTAAGTATCTTATTAAAGTTGTCTTTCCTGAAGCAGGATTTCCTACCAAAAGAACAGGTTCTTTTTCTAAAAGGCTATCTAAGATAACATAAAGAACTTTGTTTTGGGAAGAGGTAGGAGTGATTTCTGCTTCTTTTTCAGGGATAAATTTATCTCCTTCTGTAACAGGAAGTTTCTCAAGAAGGTCTGGGATTTTGCCTTCAGTCTGATTAAGGAGGGCTTCTAAATCTATGCCTTTGCTTCTAAAGCCAAAATGAGTATCTAAAAGATTAATTAAGGCTTCTTTTTCTGATTTATCTCTTATGCGGGAAAGATATACAGTATATAAGCTTAAGAAAAGATTTTCATAAGATAAAGAGTTGTTTTCTTTTAATTCTTTAATCCTTTTACCCAATCTTAAAAGGTCTCTTAAAGAGAAGATATAGGGATCTTTTTCATCTTTACCAATTATTCTCGCTTTTGCTTGATTATTTAGATTGATATGGAATAAAACTATCTGTGAGGCAATCGCTTTTTCTATCTCATAAAGACTGCTTAAAATCTCGGTCAGGTCTTCTTCAGCAAGTTCTTCCTGATAGTATATCTTAAATCTGGATAAGAATACTTTGGATAATCTCTGTCTTTGAGCATAACTTTCAGGGTTTGCTGTGGCAAAAAGTCTGAAACCAGGATGAGGAACAATCACTTTTTGCTGACCATTTTCAGAGATAATAAATTTACCTGTAATAAGATAATCGTTAAGTATCTCTAAAACATCAGAAGAAGCTAAATTTATCTCCTCCAAAACAAGCCATTTTCCTTCTTTTGCTGCTTTCAAAATAATTCCATCCTGCCATAGGAATCTGCCTTCTCTATCTGGTTTTATCCCTCCAATGAGTTCAAATTTAGAAGTGTAGGGATTAAGGGTATAGGAAAGATGCTCTATCCCTAAAACATCAGCTAACCACTTAATAAGGAAACTTTTTCCTGTAGAAGTTGGTCCTAAAAGCAATAAAGGATGTTTGCAAAGATAGGCAAAAGATATTCTTCTTAAAAGATGGTAAGTTGATTCTGTAAAGATACAGGTAGGGAATCTGGATAAAGTTTTCTTTCTTTTTAAAGAGAGGTTGTCAATGGTTATCTTTTCTTCAGTTATCTTTACTCTGTGGGCATAGCTTCCTTCTAAAGGTAAAGAGAGGTCTTTTTCTAATTCCTGATTAAATCTTTGAAGAAGGCTATTCAACTCTTCCCTGTCTAAAGCAATACTTTCAATAATCTGGACAGAGGCTTGGGCAGCGGATTCTCTTACCTTTTCGTATTTAGACAATTTCTTTAATTCTTCTAAAAGGGATATTTTTAGGTTGTTATCAGGTAAGATAGAGGCTATTTGGGCAGCAGGCTCGATTGCATCCCAATCTTCATATTTAAGCGATTCTTTTAATTCTTCTAATAATTCTTCTAATTCTTCTAAAAAGGATATTTTTTGATTATCAGGCAGGGTAGAGACTATTTGGGCAGAGGCTTGGGCAACAGATTCAACTGCACCATATTCTTTAAACAATTCCATTAATTCTTCTAAAAGAGATATTTTTTGGTTGTTAGGTAAAGTAGAGGCTATTTGGAGATATACTTGGACAGCAGATTCTCTTACGACCTTTTCTCTATCTTTAAACAATTCCTTTAATTCTTCTAAAAGGGATATTTTTAGGTTGTTATCAGGTAAGATAGAGGCTATTTGGGCACATAGGTGAATAGTAGCAAATCTTCTTATATCCCACCTTTTCTTTCTAACCAATTCCTTTAATTTTTCTAAAGAGGATATTTTTTGATCATCAGGTAAGGTAGAGATTATTCGGAGATATGCTTGAATAGCAGAATCTCTTACATCCTTATCTTCATCATTATACAATTCCTCTAATTCTTCTAAAAAGGATAGTTTTTGAGAAGTGGGTAAAGTAGAGGCTATTGAGGCAGAGGCTTGAATATTAAACAATTTCTTTAATTCTTCCCTCTCTTTATCTTCACCTTTAAACAATCTCTCCTTTAATTCTTCTAAAAGGGATATTTTTTGGCTGTTGGGTAAAGTAGAGGCTATTTGGACATATGCTTGGACAGCAGATTTTCCTACACTCCCAACTTTATCTTCACACAATCTCTTTAATTCTTCTAAAAAGGATATTTTTTGGTTATCAGGTAAGGTAGAGACTATTTGAGCAGAGGCTTGAATAGCAGATTGTCTTACATGCCAATATTCATCTTTAAACAATTCCTTTAATTCTTCTAAAAGGGATATTTTTAGGTTGTTATCAGGTAGAGTAGAGGCTATTTCAGAGGCTTGAGCAGCGGAGTCTCTTACATACTCATATTTATCCTCAAACAATCTCTTTAATTCTTCTAAAAAGGATATTTTTTGGTTATCAGGTAAGGTAGAGACTATTTGAGCAGAGGCTTGAATAGCAGATTGTCCTATAAACCAATCTTTATCTTCAAACAATTTCTTTAATCTTTCTAAAAGGGATATTTTTAGGTTGTTATCGGGTAAAGTAGAGAATATTTGACCACAAACCTGAATAGTATATCCATCCTTATTCAACAATTCTTCTAATTCTTCTAAAACCAGTTCTTTAATAAATTCATCATCCAATAAACTGGCTAAAACTTTCAAGAAATGAACTTTTACTATATTATCTTCACTACTTATTCCTTCTTTTATTGTCTCTAATACTTTTCTTAATGCTTTATCCTGGGTAAATCTGATTAAAAACTCAACTATTGAAGCTAAATCTGAAGGTATAAAAGAAGGTGTCTCTTTATCTGGGGTTAATTCTAAACCTTCAAAATCAGAAAATACCTTCTTTATATTATCTTCTAAAGAAATAATTTCTTCTTTTACTTTCTCATTTAATCCTTCCTCTCTATCTAAAAATCCATAAACTATTGCTTCTTTAAAGGCATCTTTCTGAGGTATTCCTTTTAAAGTTAACTCTCTAAATAATTCAACTGCTCGCTTTAAATCCCTAATTGTAAACTCATAAGGAAATCTTTCTTTAAGATGAGAATAAAGAGAGGCAAAAAGAGTAGTTAAATCTTCCTCTTCTGGTATACCTTTCAACCCACCATCAAAAAAGTAATCCTCAGGTAAAATCTTTTTCCCTAAAAGTTCTTTTAATACCGCAGGTAACTCCTCTATCTGGAAGACAAAAATGGGATTCTTATACCTTTCTTTTACCTGTCTCATTCCCTCTCCTAAACCTATACCAATTACCTCTATTTTCTCCTGTTGAGCAATCTCTTGAAGCTCCTCAAAAGTTCTACCAGTATTGTTGACATTTCCTTCACCATCACTTATGATTATGATAAATCTTTCTGCATCGTAAGGCTCTTCTTTTAGGAGGTCTGTGGCTAATTTTAAAGCATCGGCATCAGCAGTTAAACCAGAAGGAATATACATTACTACCTCATCAAACAATTCTTCTCGCTCCTTTTGGGTTAAATTTCTTCCAAATCCTTTATGTAGAACTGGCTCATCTGAAAAACCAATTAAAGCATAATCTATTCCCACTGAATCCAATGTCTCCATAAATAAAAGTAAACCTGCCAAAGCAGCACTTCTTTTTGGCTCAGACATAGAACCTGATTCATCTAAGACCAAAACTATACGGTGATCTCTTTGGGTAGGAAGTCTTCTTCTTAACATTACATTTAAATCATCTCTATCTATAGGCAGTCTCTCATCAATCTTTCTTGATAAATTCATTGCTCTTCTTAAATCAGGCTTTTGTCCGGAAGGATAATAACCTTCAAATCTGGGCTTTCTATTTTTATAGAAGTAATTCTCTATTATCCCTGCCAAATCCTGAATTAAGCCACTTACTTTCTCATAAAAACGTTGATATTCACTCATTGCCTCTCTTTGCTCTCTTTCCAATCTCCTTCTTTTCCTGATAAAGTCTTTCAAATTCTGAGGGGTAGAGATTAACTTTTCTTTTGAAGGCTGAATAGGCTTTTTTCTCATTCTTCTATATTCCTCTGCCATCTTTTTATCTGGACGTGAAATCTTTGGCTCTAATCTATCGGCCAACTCTTTTGCTTTCTCTTCAATTTTTTTCTGTGCTTCTTGCTCTAAATCCTCGGAAGATAAACCTGATATATCTTTTCCTTCACCAATCTCAACTTCCCCTTTCTTTATTGCTTCAGATACTCTCTTTATAGATTCTTTCACTAATTTCTCATATTCGGGTAAAATATACTCTCTTACTAACTCAGCTGCTTCTTTAGCCTTTCTAAATCTTTCTTTCTCTGACACTCTTCCTTCTGGATAAGAAGAAAAGATTCTTTCAAAATATCTCTGTGTTCTTTCCAAAGCCTCTTTTACTTCAGGATTAAGCAGTTCCTTGGGCAATTTCTCATAACGCCAGTAATACATTACTCCTAATAGATACTCCAAGTGAGGATATAACTGGTAAGGATGAATCTGAGTTGTCTTTTGCTCTTTCTGAAGATGCTTAATATAAGAAGATTTACCTAAATCTTGAGGTAATAAATCATCATAAACTTTCCTTAAATAATATCCTGCACCAGCAAATACCTTCTGCATCCAGTTATTTACCCTTGCATCTTCAAAAGCATTTAAAAGTAATCTTAAGTATTCCTTGGAAAAGAATAGTTTAAAAACTCTTTCTTTTATATTTACCCTGGATATCTGCCTGTGTGCTGCTTCATGTAAACTGAATCCTACAATCTCATCAGGGGAAAACCTTAAAAGAAGATCCGCAGGAAAAATAACCTTATTTTCTTCAAAATCATATCTCCACCAATCTCCTGGCTCTATCCTCATACCCACATCTTCTCCCAAACCTGTAGAGATTATCTTTATCAATCTTTCAAACTCTTCTTCTCTTATTCCCTTTCTTCTAAACAGTTCTTCTAATTCTCTTTTTTGCTTTTCTTCATCCTCAATATCTCCCCTCTTTCTTATAATCTCTTTCTCTTCAACTCTTCTTCCCTCTCCTCCATCAAAATTTTTCTTTAATAATCCAGATTCTTTCTTAGATATTCTCTGACCTGAATTGACGGTAGCTATTTTTGGACGGATAGAAGTTAAATCAGGGG
>CAZBLX010000063.1:0-5603 GCA_964492865.1 uncultured Planctomycetia bacterium
CTTATCAATTCAGTATTTCTAAATTAAAATATGGCTCTGGTATAGGCTTAAGATACAAAACCCGATGGGGATTTATAAGAGTAGATTTTGCCGGTAAGATAGGACCAGATAAAGATACCTCACGCACAAGAATTCATGTTAGTTTCGGTCTGCCTTTTTAGCAATGGAAAAGATAATATATAAACCAATTGGGATAATTTACTCTCCTTTTAAAGAACCTAAAGGTGTTCCTATCCAACCTCAGGCGGCAAAAGGTATTAAAGGTAAAGTGGAAGTATTTTCTTCCTATATTGAAGCTTTAAAAGATTTGGGTGGTTTTTCTCATATTATCTTAATTTATCATTTTCATCTTACCAGAGGCTACAAATTAAAAGTAAAACCATTTATGGATAAAAGATTCCATGGAGTGTTTGCTACGCGTGCTCCTTCTCGTCCTAATCCTATTGGCATTTCCGTAGTGCGTCTTCTTAAAATTAGAAAAAATATCCTTTATATAGAGGATGTAGATATTGTAGATAAAACTCCTCTTTTAGATATAAAACCTTACGTTCCTCAATTTGATGTAAGAGAAGTAGAAAGAATTGGCTGGCTTAAAAAGAATATATTTAAATTAGATAAAACAAAAGATGATGGCAGATTTATAGTGAGATGATTTACACTCCTTCCATATTTTCGCAATAGTTTAAGTTATCTTTTGCCAAACACATATTTTATTTCTCTGTAGAGGAATAATCATTTCTATCTTATGGGGTTATACAACAATTTATCTTTATAAACTAAAAATACTCCATCTTCTTTTGCTAATCTCATCATGCTTTTAGTAAAACCGCTCTTACTAAAAAGAATATAGTATTCTTTTCTATTCTTCCTCATCCAATCTACAAATTCGCTCTTTTTTCTTAATTTTTTATACACATCTACATCTACAGGTTTATCTGACCACTTTACTTCTCCAAAAATGACCTCCTTAGTTTTTTGATTAAGTCCTACTATATCTATTTCTTTTTCTTTCTCCCACCACTTTCCTATTCTCTCAAAAGGAAATATTTCGTCTCTCAATCTCCAGAGAATTTCACAAGATACCTTCTCATAAGTCATAGCCTCTAAAATTTTGAAATTTTCTTTTAGTTTTCTTAAAACTTCATCGAATCTTTCTATCTCCAAATCACTTTTATAAGGATAGATATACTGAAACCAAAATCTAAAAAAATTATCACAAATTTCATAGAGCCCTTTTCTTGATTTTGTAGGATTTTTTTCTGTAACAGGTACTTCCTTTTCAACCAATTGAAGATTTTTTAAAACATCCAAATATTTTGTAAGAATGTTTTTCTCCAAGCTCGTTTCATTTATTACTTCGCTAAATCTTTTTCTTCCCCAAGAAATAGCTTTTAAAATTGCGAGGTAATTTTTAGGTTCCCTTAATTCCTCTTTCAAAATAAATTCGACCTCGTTATGCAAAAATTCTGTCTTAGGAAAAATCTTTAACTTAACATTCTCTTCAAGAGAAAGAGTAGGATTAAACTGAAGAAGATAACAGGGAATGCCTCCTGTAATAGTAAAGATTTCTAAAAACTTATCAAAACTTGTTTTAGGGAAAAACTTCCAACTTTCATAGAAAGAGAGTGGTTTTAACAAAATCTGTCCTGTTCTTCTTCCATAAAGAGGGGATTTGTAGATAAGAGTTTCTTCTTCCATCATAGCCACACTTGAACCACAAAGGATGAGAAAAATTTTGGTATTTTTTAAATATTCATCCCACCCCTTTTGAAATATAGAAGTTACAGACTTATCTACTTCAACTAAATAAGGATATTCGTCTATAACAAAAATGAGCCTGTTTTTTACCTTTTCTTTTAAATACTCAAATACCTCCAAAAAATTATTAAACCCTCTCCTTTCTAAAATCGTATCTTTAAAATGCCCTCCAATAACTTTACCTAATTCTTTTAATTGTTCTAAAAGATTTCTTTTGTCTGCAAGAAAATATATAGCGGGTTTCTTTTTAATAAACTGCTTGATAAGTTCGGTTTTTCCTACCCTTCTTTTACCATAGATGATGATAAATTCTGACTTTTTAGATAGATATCTCTCTTCTAAGAATCGCAATTCTTTTTCTCGATTTATAAACTTCATATTTAATCTTATTTTAAATTTAAAACAATATATAACATGTATGCTTAAAATAGTATACTCGTAAGTAGTATACTCTAAAGTATACTAACTGTCAAGTGCATAGCTTAAGTGTTCAAAAGATAACTTTTATCTAACAATCATGTTGTAAATTTACAAATTAAGCATTATTGTTTTGTCAACTTACAATGCTGAGTTCTTTTATCTTGAGATGCTTTAAGTGTGATTAAATTTCAGGTTCCTAGAGGAAGGTAATTTATCTTTTCTTATTTTTTGGAGGGGTTTCTTTTTTGCTTAAGTCCACATAAAGGATTCCCCAATGGACTAAATTGGAGTTGCCTAATCTGCCACCTCTTTCTATATTGGGAAGACTCAGTAATAAATCAATCTGATACTTTGCCCAAATATCTTGAGGATTATTTTTTAGGTATCTTTTTATTACTTGAATTAACTGCCACCGTTTCTGATTATACATCTTGTTGGGAATTTGAGATATATTGGACATACCATAATAAAAAGCCTGGGTAGAGGTTCTCCATTTATAGAAAGCTTCAAAAAGGACAGGAGAATATCTTTTGCTATTAATAATATCTTCTAAAATCTTTATACCTTCTTTCTCTAAAGCAAAATTTTTCTTTTTTTCTATATCCGTGAAAGGTCTCAGCCAGCAATCAGATATCTTAAGCATAATACAATCACCGAAAGCGGTATCTTTATATTTATCTTTAAGTTGAGAAAGAATCCCATAAGCTTTTTTAAAATGTTTCTTTTTCATAAAGTGGACTGCTTTTATATAAAGATTTTTATCCTCCTCAGTCTTTGCCAGTTTTACCTCCTCGTTAATAATTTTAAAGTCTTTTGGTAGTTTTACGAATTCTTTATATTTAAAAGCTTTCTCCAAATTATCTATGAAAGTATTATATAACTCGGCAAAAAGAGTAAATTCTTTCTCTATTTCTTTCTCATCCTTTCTCTCAATACCCTGATAAATATCTTTCAACCTATCAATAAGCTTTAAAAATTCTTCTTTTAAACTAACCAAATCTTTAGGAGGATTTGATTTTTTTACAAAAGAAGCTAATTCTTCTAAATCATTTATAGCATTTTCTGAAGCCTTCTTCATTTCTTCTTTTTCCTCAAAAAGCCAGCCAATATAGAGATACATATCCACAGTAACCGCCTGAAGTTGCAGATTGAAGAAGATGATTCTGTCTAAATAATCAGAAAAAGAAGAGGCAGGAGAGGAAAAAGAAAAAATACATAGGAAAAATAAAATAAAAAAAGTTTTTTTGGAAAAAGCCCATTTACCCATGCACCTATTAAAACACTTTTTAAAAGAAATTGCAAGGATTTTGATGAAAGTCGTTATCTTATTCTCTATCTTACCATTATCTTTCTGTTTTCTCTTTTAAGTTGGCATTTTATTTTGAAAAGATTTTACCAAACCACAATGACGCCAAAATAAAAAGTCGGTGGGCGGAGATGGTTTTGGAACATGCTTTAAAAAATAAAAATTATGCTATTTGTGGACGTAACTTAGTTATTTTTGAAGGTGAAATTCTTTTTATTATTTTTAGAGGTAAAGGAACAGCTTCTATTTTGATTTTATAACCTATAAAAAGAAGGACTTTTTCTAAGGTTAAGATATTTGAGAATTCTCCATTTTCTATTTTTGATAGATGTTGTTGGGTTATTCCTATTCTTTTGGCGAGTTGAGATTGAGTGAGATTATGTTTTATACGATATTCAATGATTTTTTTGGCAATTTTTAATTTTTGTTTTTCTAATTCATAGAGTTCTTTAAAATATGGGTCTTTTAATTTCTTTTTTAAGTGAGTATCTACTTTTTTTAACCCTTTCATTTTCTATCACCTCTCTTTCATCCTTTCCAAAAACTCTTTTCTTCTATTTATAGCAATCTGTTTTTCTTTTTTGGGTGTCTTTTTAGTTTTCTTTATAAATCCATTGGTAAAGATAATGCTATTTTTATGGAAGAAAAAATATAAAACTCTAATTTGACCTTCTATTCCTTTAAATCTCAGTTCAAATATGTTATCTCCTATATATTTTGCATGAGGGTAAGGTAATTTGGGACCAAATTCTTCTAATAATTCCTTTTTGTAAAAGAACTTAAGTTGTGTCTTTTTATCCAGAGAATCTATAAATTCTTCAACAGGAGATTTACCTTCTTTTGTTTTATAATAGTAACATTTAAAAATTTCCCATTAATCACTTATAGTATACAACTATTTGGTTGTAAAAGTCAAGAATTAAAGGTAAAGATAAATAGGCAGGTCACAATTAAACTCTTTTCATTTCTCATTTAAAGATATTTTAAAACACTCCATTACATTCATTTTGTGAAAAAAATAATTTTTAGTCTCCTAACTCCGAAAAGTATTTATTTGACTTTTTTAACTTTTTCTATTTCAGAATTTCTAATAAATACTTCACCCTTACCATTTAATATTTTAAGCCAAGCACCTTTCTTTGTTTGTTTTTTAATTTTACCTCTCAAGAAATTCCCATTTTTCAGATAAATAAGGATTATCTTGATCGGTTTAGAAAGGAGCTCAACTCCTAGATTAAGAAGGTTTATCAAAAATTTCCTTTTATCGAATTCTTCTCAATATTTTTTCTATAACTTCTTTCAGCAAAGGAATATCTTCTTTTAAAGTCTTCCAGACGATTTCATAATCCACTCCAAAATATTCATGAATCAATTTATCTCTCATTCCTGCTACATCTTTCCATTCAACATTTTTAAAGTTTTTTCTGAAATCTTGGGGTATCTTTTTTGCTGCTTCACCTATCACTTCAAGGCTTCTTACTACTGCTCTTTTTAAATCTTCATTTTCAAGAAACTCTTTAAATTCCAATTTTTCTGATCTCCTAAGAAGATATTCACATTCTTTTAAAATATCCAAAAGATAATCTCTAATTTCTCTTTTCATATAAACATTACCTTCTTTAAAATAATTTTTCCGATATAAGGCTTTAAGGCGTTTTTTGTTACTAAGTCTACTTTTACTCCTAAAAGTTCAGATAAGTAGTTTTCAATATGAATAAATTTTAAAAGAGAAGGAACTTCCTCAAATTCAACCAGAATATCCACATCGCTTTCTTCTTTCTGGCGGTTATGCACATAAGAACCAAAAATTCCTATTTCTTTTATTTTAAATTCTTTCTTTAAAACTTCTTTATTCTCTTTTAAAATTCTTTTTATCTCCTCTAAATTCTTTCTCATCAGAAAAACCTTACTTGTTTTTCTTTTGGTGCCTCTGCTGAGTCTATTAGAGCAAGATAGTTTACTTTTCTATCATTGTATCCTAAAGTTATTCGTATAACAGGACGTAAAATGTTCTTGATATGAGGAAAAGCCTGAGGTGGTTTTGGAATTTGAAATTTTAAATAAGAAAATTTCATTAGCCTACAAAGGCTATGGGTGCCTTTGGAACTTTAAAAAGAGT
>CAZBLX010000064.1:0-5454 GCA_964492865.1 uncultured Planctomycetia bacterium
CTTATAAATTTCATCAGCTTCTGAGCAATCTTTACTGCCTGATGAGAATTATAAGAAATACGCAATTTTACAAGCATATCCGCAAAACCCATAACTCCTAAACCTATTTTTCTGTTAGCTTTGGTAATTTTTTCTATCTCTTTTAAAGGGAAATTATTCACCTCAATTATATTATCTAAAAATCTTACTCCCAACTGCACAATTTCCTTTAATTTTTCCCAATTAATCTTCTTTTTCTCTACCATCTTAGATAAATTTATTGAACCTAAGTTACAGGCTTCATAAGCAAGTAAAGGTACTTCCCCACAGGGATTGGTAGCCTCAATCTTTCCCAATTTCCTTAAAGGATGAGCACGGTTAATTCTATCTAAAAAAACAATTCCTGGATCTCCACAGTGATAAGCAGAAAAGCAAAGACGAGAAAAAATCTCTTTTGCTTTAATTTCTCTTGTAGCTTTATTTGTGCGTGGATTTATAAGTTTTATCTTCTCATTTTTATACAAGGCTTTCATAAATTTGTCGGTAATTCCCACAGAAAGATTAAAATTAGAAAAACTTTTTTTATCTAACTTAGCTTCAATAAATTCCAGAATATCTGGATGTGTTACTTTTAAAACTGCCATATTTGCTCCGCGGCGTCTGCCTCCCTGAATAATAACCGAAGTTGCAGTATCAAAAATTTTCATAAAGGATAAAGGACCACTGGCAAATCCTTTGGTTGTAGAGACTAAATCATTGCGTGGTCTTAAAGATGAAAAACTGAATCCGGTTCCTCCTCCGGTTTTATGAATCAAAGCCATGGCTTTCAAAGCCTTAAAAATTCCCTCAATAGAATCCTCAACCGGAAGCACAAAACAGGCAGAAAGTTGTCCTAATGAAGTTCCCGCATTCATTAAAGTTGGAGAGTTAGGCAAAAACTCTAAATTAGACATCATCTTAAAGAATTTATCGCAAAAATAATTCTCTTTTTTCTTATCAAAATTTCTCTCGGCAGAAGCAACTGTCTTTGCTACTCTTAAAAACAGCTCTTGGGGTGTCTCAACAATCTCTCTTTTATCATTTCTTAGTAAATATCTTTCTTTCAAAATAATCATCGCATTTAAAGAAAGTTGAGATTCCTTTTTCTTGTTTTGCTTAATCATCTTTTTCTTACCAGATGCTTAGGGAATTTCAAGAGAAAACCCATCATAAGCAAATTTTATATTCAAATTCAACTCCTTTTTAATCTTTTCCTCTAAAAGGTGAGGTTTGGCACGTAACATCGTCATCCCAAAATGAGTAAAAATCGTCTGTTTCGGATTTATTTTTTTAACTAAATCTAAAGCTTCCTCAAGAGATAAATGTTCATAATCAGATCTTTTTTGATAAAACACTACATTAAGAATTAAAACTGTTGAATCCTTATAGACTTGAGAAAGTTTGGGAAAAAACTTTGTATCTGAAACTAAAGAAATAATTGAGTTGGGGAATAAAAATTTAATTCCAAAGGTATCTACAGAGTGAATATTTTTTAAAGGTGTAGTAAATTCTACATCTCCTATCTTATATCTTTTCCCTTCTTCCATTATAATTATCTCCTCGGGGAATTTTTTAACATAAGAAAATATCACTCCCTCTTTTTCATCCAAGGCATCTGGAGGTAAAACTACTTTTCCTCTTTTTCTAAAACCTCCCTCTGTCATTGCCTCAATCATCACATTAACATCATTGGCATGGTCTAAATGTTTATGCGTAAGAATTATGGCATCTAAGCTGGAAGGATCAAGCTTAGGACGACTGCTGTTGCATTTAACTAAGGAACCTGGGCCTGGATCAATAATTAAATTAGTGGACTTATATCGCAGCCATAAACCTGCTGAGGAACGTAGTTGTCTGATCATTACAAAACGGGCACCGGCAGTTCCCAAAAATTTTAAAAAGCCTTTCTTCTTATTTAAAACTTGATCCATTTTTTAGCTTTTTTGGGTATACCAATCTTTTCTAATTTTTCAAAAGAATCAATTTTTGCCTCTTTCCTTAAATTAATTATTCTTTTAGCACGCTCTTTTCCTATTCCAGGAATCTTTATCAATAATTCAAAACAAGCTTTATTCACATCTACAGGAAAAAGATTTTTATTTTTTAAAGCAAAAGCTTCCTTCACATCATACTCTAAAACAAGATTTCCTTCTTTATCATAAAGAAATTGAGAAGGCAAAATCCCATAATCTCTTAAAAGAAAATCTGCTTCATAAAGTCTTTTTATGCGTAAAGGGTTTTCTTCTTTTAAATTCTCTAAAGGTGTGCCTTCTTGAGGGATAAAACGGCTGTAATAAATTCTTTTCAATTTTAATTCTTTATAAAGATAATAAGCCAAATTAAGATATTCTCTATCGCAAATTTTCTGGCCCCCCACAATGAATTGAGTAGTTATTCCTGATTTTATCTTTTTCTCTTTATTCAATCTACTTAAAAATTTAAGCCTTTTAAATAAATCATCAAATAATTCTTTTGAAGATACTTGGGATAAATATTTCTGTGCAGGATATTCTAAATTAATAGATACTCTATCGGCAAAATCAAATATTTTCTCTATCAAAGAAAAATCTGCCTTGGGCAATATCTTGGCATGAATGTAACCGGAATAATTTAATTTTCTTCTTAAAATATATAAAGTCTCTAAAATTTTTTCCTGAGAGAAATTTGCATTTTTATAGATTCCTGAAGAGATAAAGATTCCTTTTACCAAATTTTTTCTATATAAAGAGATAAATTGCTTGCTTAAATCTAGAGGAGAGATAAAATAGCGAGGGCAATTACCTCTTGCATTGTTAAGACAATATTTACAGTTATTTTTACATTTATTGGTCAGAAGAATTTTCAAAATAGGAGAGATTCCTTTTGCTTTTGCAGGATAGATATATTCTTTTAAAGAATCCTCCTCTACATTATTTATTAAATTCTCTAATTCTTTTAAATACATTTTCAGAAAATACTTTTATTTTAGACATTTTCAACAAAAAAGCAGTCACTCCCTCTTTTTTAACTAATTTTTTTCTAAAATTTCCATCATAAACAAAATAAGGACCGCAGGAGGGGCTTTTTGATTTCAAAATAGCAAAATCTACTTTTTTTTCTTTGGCAATCTTTAAAACTAATTTAGCACCTTTAATAAAATATCTTGTTAAATCCTCTCCTTTTTTATTTATTACTTTTGCTCTCTTTAAAAATATATCCTTCGTTTCTCCTTTTATTTCAAAAGGACCAGAAAAAGAACGCGCTCCTCCTAATTCCTCAGGACAGACAGCAATAAGTCTATAATTTTTTAACAACTTAAGCAAGGCTTTATCCAGAAAAGAACTTCCATCATAACGACAATTTATTCCTAAAAGGCACTTACTGATTAATACTTTTTTAGCCATATATTCTTCAACTCTTCAGTAATTTCTCTCTGCAAAGAATAACTTATATTTTTATCGGACTCCTTCTTTTTTCTTTCCCTTTTTTTCTTTTTGCTTAAAAAATCCTTTACCTTTTTGCAATTTGCTCCCAAAAGTCTTATTCTGTGAACAAGTTCCAAATCATTACTGATTACTACTATTTGTTTACGATTCTTGGCTTTCTCCACCAAATTTTCAATTACTTCATCAGCAGTTTTTTTACCACTACATATAATATCAAAATAACTATCTTTTAAAAAATCAAATTTGCCATCAAAAACGATTGTAACTTTATTATTCCTGCTTCCGGTAAGATTGTATCTTTTTATATAATCTACAAGAGCTTTATAATCCTTATCTTTAATCTCCTCAATATTTTTTAGCAGATTCCAGCCATCGATAATATACCATAACATAAATTAAACCTCCCAGAATTGCTACAGAGATCATAAAAAAAAGATTAAAAAGAGATAAAGCTAAAGCCATGTTTTTCTTTATTCCTATTTTAGAGAAAAAATAAATACAGGCAAGTTCTCTTGTGCCAATTCCAGCAACAGTTACAGGAAGAGTAGCAATTAAAATGATAAAAGGAACAGTGAGAAAGAAAGCAATCAAAGAAATTTTTTCTCCAAAAGCCTGTAAAGTAAAGAAAAAGCTGAAAATGTTAAGAACCTGAATGGGAAAAGAATATGCAGTAACAATTTTAAAAAAAGCAAAGGGTTTTTTTCTAAAAAAATTTAAATCTTTGCAAAGATTATTTATTTTTTCCAAAAAATTTTGTTTTCTTTTAAAAAGTTTATTTATAAGTTTAAAAGGGTAAGAAGAATAAAGGAAAAAAAGAAAAAGGCTACTCGTAATTATCAATAAACCTATCCCTAAAAAAATCTCTTTTTCTTCTAAAAATTCTTTTCTCAAAATAAAAGAAATTAAAACCAAAAAAGTTAAAGCAACTATTCCTGAAAATCTATCTATAATTACTGAGGCTAAAATCTTTTCTCCTTTAGAAAATCTTGAGATTAAAGCAACACTGCGGAAAATATCACTGGCGATTAAGGAAGGAAAGAAGAGATTAAAAAATAAACCAGAAAAGAAAGCATAAATAGCTTCTTTTAGAGAAACTTTAATTTTTAAAATTTTTAAAATAAAATACCATCGCAATCCCGCAATAAGATGAAGAAATAA
Organism: uncultured Planctomycetia bacterium; assembly: GCA_964492865.1. Lineage (GTDB taxonomy): Bacteria > Omnitrophota > Gorgyraeia > Duberdicusellales > 4484-171 > CAZBLX01. The sequence continues at coordinate 4,602 of CAZBLX010000064.1, forward strand.
AATAGAAAAAAATCCTAAAAAGATATAAAAATAAGATATCTTTTTAAAAAGAGGTAATAAACTTTTATAGGGAACAATTTTAAAAACAGCATAAAGTAAAAGAATCCCAACGCAAACTCTAAAAGAAAAGAAAATTCTTTTCTGCAAATTATTTCTTCTTCTTATTATATAAAGAGACAAAATATTCTATTGAACGATCATAAGTCTTTTCTGCTTCGGGAGGAAAAACACAACCAGGAAGTTCTCCTCGAGAAAGATGGTAGCGCAAACACTCACAACAAATTCCTTTTTTAGAGCATCCCGGATAAGTACATTTACAGAAAGAAAGATTTTTACTTCTGTTAGGACACTCCATAATTTAACTTTTTTAACAAACTTAATTTTCTTCTTAAAGAGAGTCTATCAATAAATAACTTTCCTTGAAGATGATCTATTCCATGCTGAAGGATAGAGGCTAAATCATCTTCTGCTTCAATACAAAGTCTTTCTCCTTTCTCATTCCAATATTCTACCCATACACTGCGAGCACGCTTTATCTCTAATAGCCCCAAATGAGGAAGACTCAAGCAACTTTCTTTTTTCACCTGATATCCCTCTTTTTTTATTAAAGAAGGGTTAATTAAATAAAAAACTTTGTCTTCTGCTTTAACGATTAAACAGGAAATATCCAAACCTATCTGATTTGCAGCAAGCACTTTTGAATCACTTTCCTTTACTATTTTATACATTTTATCAAAAATTTCTCTTGCCATGAAAAAATTCTCAACCTTTTTACATTTTTTTCTCAATATTTTATCTGGCCAGATACGAATTTCGGATGCAATTTTTCTCATCCAATTCCACAATCCTTTTT
>CAZBLX010000065.1:0-5359 GCA_964492865.1 uncultured Planctomycetia bacterium
CAAATCCTGGTAAAAAATTAGAAGTTGCAGGAAGCACCAAGATAGGAGGTGATTTGGAAGTGAAAGGGAAGTTAAAGGGGTTAGGATGTAATGATGGAGATTATCTAAGGTATGATGCGGCAAAAGATGAATGGGTATGTGCAGATCCTCCTGGAAGCGTGAGAAATTTGTATATCGGTAACATAAGCTGTTATTCGGATGATTGTGGTTGTTATAGCGGTGGTTGTTGTTGTGAGTGTACAGCTTATTCCGTAAATGTTCCTTCTCAAGCTAAAAAAATAATAATTTTTATGGTGATAGATACATATTGTACTGTAATAGATACCAGAAGAGATATAAAAGTTATTTATCAAGGAAATGTTGTTTGGGGTCCTACTACAATTCAGACAGGAGACACTCCTCTTTATGAAATTCTTATAATTGATGGAAATGGAGGAGGGACTTTAAAGATTACGCATAAGCCTTGTTTTGGCGACCCTAAAGGTGATTTTCATTGGTGGATAGGGGTTAGTTATGTTTATTAAAAAGATAATCATCTCTGAGAAATTTAAAATTTTTTAGAATACACTTAATATTTATGTCAGAATGAAATCAAGTCAGTTCTATAATAGTGCCCTCCATAAATGTTGAACGTAAACAAAAAGCGACATCAGTGCAACCTCGTAGGTTGAATTAAATTTGGGAAGCAACATTTTTAGAAATTTCTTGACAAAAGAAAAGAGAATAATAAAATTTTACTATTAAAATTTAACTATATGGATATAAAAAATTTTCTTCTTCAAAACACACAGAAATATCCTTATAAAGAAGCAGTTATCTTTCAGGATAGTAAGATAAATTTTTCCCAACTTAAAGAACTTTCATTTAAATTAAGCAATTATCTTCTCAAAAATAAAATAAAAAAAGTAGCTATTTATCTTCCCAATAACTTAGAAAATTTAATTAGCTTTTTGGGAGTATTTTCCTCTCAAGGCACAGCTATTCCTTTAGATTTTATGCTTACTGAGGAAGAATTGATTCATCTTATTAACCATGCTGAAGCAGAAATTTTAATTACCCAGATTAAAAAGGATATAGATTTAAAAAATGTGAAAAAAAGTTGTCCCAATCTGAAAGAGATAATTCTTTGTAAAGAAAAAATAGATGGGTTTTGCTTATGGCAGGATATCTTAAAAAAATCTTCTTCCCGAAAGCCTATCTCTTTCTATGAACCTACCCAAACCGCCTGTATTCTTTATACATCTGGCTCAACCGGACATCCTAAGGGAGTAGAGCTTACCTATAATCATTTAAATGTTCCCTTAAAGACTATAGATTATTTTTTAAAACTTTCTTCTTCCGATACACTTCTTTGTGGAGGAGTTCCTTTTTCTCATTTAGGAGGGTTGGATTATATACTTGTTATGGTTGCAAAAGCTTCAACCCTTATTTTAATGGAAAGATTTCGCCCTTACCAATTTCTTTTAAATGCACAAAAATATAAAGTTACTGCTTTCTGGGTTGTCCCTTCTATGTATACAGCAATTTTATCTTTAAAAGAATATGAGAAATTTAATTTGCCCCATTTAAGGTATGCTGTTGTCTTTGGTGCACCTTCCTCCCCCCATCTTTTAAAAAAATTTCACAGAATTGCACCAAATGCTTTTCTTTTAAATGGATGGGGAATGACTGAAACTTCTGCTCCTAACTGTGTTTTGCCTCCCGGTATAGATAAAATTGAAAGTATAGGAAAGTTTTTTAATATGGAGGCAAAAATAGTTGATGAGAAAGGAAGGACTTTGGGACCTAATGAGAAAGGTGAGTTGTGGGTAAGAGGCGAGGGAGTTATGAAAGGGTATTTTAAGGATTCCCTTCTTACTCAAGAAGTTTTAACTTGTGATGGATGGCTTAAGACAGGAGATATCGCTTATTATGATAGCCAAGGACTTTTTTATATAGTAGGTAGAAAAAAAGATATGATTAAAGTGGGAGGGGAAGTTGTTTTTTCATCTGAGGTGGAGGAAAAGATTCTGCTTCATCCTAAGGTAAAAGAGGCAGCAGTAATTGGAGTTCCTGATAAATTAAGGGGTGAGGTTCCTAAAGCATTTGTTGTATTAAAAGAGAATGAAAAATTACTTCAGGCAGAATTAAAAGAATTTTTAAAAAAACATTTAGCCCATTTTAAGCTTCCTCATTATATTGAATTCAGAAAAGAGCTTCCTAAGACACGTTCAGGAAAAATTGATAAGAAAAGATTAAAAGATGAGGAAAATTCATCTTACACCGGAAATTATCTTTAAACTCTACGATATAAAGAAACCTGAGAAAATAGATTTTGCTTTTAGTTTTGATTATAAAAACTTGGCTTTAAAGGCTTTGACTTGTTTTAAAAATCCAAAAAAGATTATAAATTTCTCTGGATTGGTCTTCTGGCAGGCAGATTATAAAGATAAAAAAATTGTTATCTCTTATGGAGGAAGTTACGCTCCTGATACCGCTATAGGGACTGAATTTTTATGTTTTTTGGGAGCAGGAAAGATTTTACGTATTGGTTTATGTGGAGGATTAAAAAAAGAGATGGAGATAGGAGATTTAATTGTTGCTGATTCTATTTTAGATTATACAGGAGTTACTAAGTTTTATCCGGCAAAATTAAAAATTAGCTCTTCATTGAATGAGAGAATAAAAAAGATTTTTGAAGGATATAAAATTTATTGTGGGAAAGTCTGCTCTACTGATGCTTTATTTAGGGAAACAAAAGATTTCATAAAAAAAATAAAAGATAAAAGTTGTATAGCGATTGAGATGGCATTATCAAGTTTTTTTAAAGTAGCCAGTTTCTATAAGAAAGAAGCAAGTTCTCTTTTGGTGGTGAGTGATAATTTAATTACACAAAATTTAGGATTTAGAGAAAAAAAACTTTTTGAAAGATTAAATATAGTTATAAAAAAGATACCCCAGTTTCTATGAGTTTTAAGAAAGAAAAAGACCAGATAGTTTTTTGGGCTCACCAGCTTTATGAGAAGAATTTAACAAAAGCTAAAAGTGGAAATATTTCTTTAAAAGTAGGAAAAGACAAAATTCTTATCACTGCTCATGATGCTTTTTTAGGATATTTAGAAAAACAGGATATTATTTTGATGGATTTGGAGGGAAATATTTTGGAAGGAGAAAAAGAAGTAACTAGTGAGAAACTTATTCATTTAAGTATTCATAAAAAATTTCCTCAAAAAAAAGTAGTACTTCATGCCCATCCTCCCTTTACAGTAGCCTTTTTTCATTATTTTAAAAAATTAGATAATATTTTTTTGGAGAGTAAATATTATTTAAAAAATATAAAAGTTATTACTCAAAAAACAGTTAATATTACAAAAGTTGAGCCGGTTTTATCTGCTTTAGCTGAATCCAGTATAGTGGTTATAAAAGACCATGGAGTAATTAGTATAGGAGATAATTTTAAGGAAGCTTTTGGTTTGATAGAGTTGCTTGAGGAGCAGGCAAAGATAAATTTTTTTATGAAATTGTTAAATAAAGATGGATAAAGAATCTCGCCTTTATAAATTAGCACGCACAATTATTCACTTAAGAATTTATGTCATACTTTCAGGAATAATTATCTCTCTTTTTTTCATTAATGTTTTAAAAGATATAAAGATTGAGACCCATCTTGAAGATTTCTTACCACAGAAACATCCTTTTATTAAGGTCCAGCATAAATTGACAGAAATTTTTGGAGGACTTAATCAGGTCAGTATTGCTTTAAAGACAAAAAAAGGAGATATCTTTAATAAAGATTTTTTGGAAAAAGTTATCTTTTTAACCGAGGATCTTTATCTTTTAGAGGATGTAAATCCTTCAAGAGTTATTTCTTTGGCTTCCCGGCATATAAAACATGTAACCGCAAATGAGGAAGGTTTTTTTGTAGAAAGGCTTTTAAGAGACATTCCCTCAAAAGATAAGATAATGGAGCTTAAAGAAAGAATTTTAAATAACCCCAATATTTATGGAAAGATAGTATCCAAAGACTTAAAAAGCACATTGATTCAGGTAGATTTTTTCTCTTCTGCAAGCACCTCCTATATCTTTAATACTTTGATGAAGCTGAAAAAGAAATATGAGGATGAGAATACAAAGATTTATATTGCTGGGCGTCCTATCCTCGAAGGATGGCTTAATTTTTATCTTCCTCAAATGTTTAAAATTTTAATCATCAGTTTCTTGGTAATCGGCGTTATTCTTTATCTTACATTTCGCTCAAAAAGAGGAGTAATTCTGCCTTTATTAGATTCTTCTATGGCAACAATCTGGGGAATGGGAGCGATGAAACTTTTAGGATTAAGGCTTGATCCTTCTACAATTTTGGTTCCTTTTATCGTTCTTTCCTTAGGGATTAGCCATTCTGTTCATACTTTAAAGCGTTATTATGAGGAAATGAAAAATCCCAAAATGAAAAGTAAACATGCAATTGTAAATACGATGGCGCATTTATTTATTCCTGGGTTAGCATCTTGCTTAACTGATGGATTTGGATTTTTATCTTTACTTTTGGTTCCTCTTCCCACAATAAAGAGTATGGCTTTAGCCAGTGGTTTAGGTATATTGGCTAATTTTTTAACCTCATTTATGTTTACCCCTGCTCTTTTATCTTTTATGAAGAGACCCAAAGTTTTAGAGATAGAGAAAGAAGAAAGACACAAATGGGTGGATAATTCTCTTAAACAATTAAGTATATTTTCCTTAGATAAAAGAGCAGGAACAATTGTAGTGAGTATATTTATTATTTTGTGTTTATTTTCATTTTTAGGGATAGGAAAGATAACTGTGGGAGAAAATACTTCCGGCACAAGTTATTTATATCCAGAAAGTCCTTTTAACAAAGCAGAAAGATTTATTAACAAAAACTTTGGAGGAACAAATACTTATTATATTCTTGTGGAATCAGAAGATAGTCTTCTTAAGGTTAGTAAATTAAAAGCAATAGAGGAACTTCAAGATTTTATTTTAAAAAATGTCTCCTCCTGTGGTTCAGCAAGCTCTTTTGTAGATGCAATCAAAGCTCTTAATATGTTTATGTTTGGCGGGAAAAGAAGTTATTTTAAATTACCTTTACAAGATAATGTAGTTTATCAATATTGGTTTTTATATACGATGAGTGGTTTTCCTTCAGACTATGATCATCTTATTTCAAGAGATAAACACTTTGCGAATATAAAGTTTGATTTTAAGGATCATAAAGCTTCCACAGTAGAGGAGGCAGTGAGAAAAACAGAAGAATTTTTAAAAACCCACAAGTTTAAAGATATTAAGTTCAGTTATGCGGGAGGGGATATCGGGATTAGTTTTGCTGTAAATGAGATTATAAAAAAGACAATTCTTCCCA
>CAZBLX010000066.1:0-5340 GCA_964492865.1 uncultured Planctomycetia bacterium
CCCCAGAATTCAGCAAATTTTGGTGCGGCGATAGAATTTATCGCCCCTAAGGTAAAACTTGTTATCATTGATAATTGCACAGCTACATTATAAATCCCAACCTCTTCTTCTGTTCTCCACATCCCAAGCATTATTGTATCTGTCCATGACATTACCATAAAAAGAGAGCTTGACAAAAGCATAGGAAGAGAAACAGAAAGTATTTGTCTTAAAGAAATTTTTTCTAATTCACCATTTTTGTTGTTAAATTCTTTATTCAGAAGTAGAAAACTAAAAAGAGAAGAAACACTTACTCCTAAAATGTAGGTAATAATTACTGCTTTTGTGTTTCTAATATTTAAAAGGTAAAAAGATATACTAAAAAACATAAGAGTGAATAAAGAAGGTATAAGATTTTTAAGAATTGTATATTCTTTTATCTTTTTGAATCCTCTTAAACTCTCTGAATTTATTGAAAGTAAAACAAAAGGAAGTAAAGCGAAAGGCACAAGTCTTAAATACGAAGCTAAATGTTTTTTCGCAAAGACTTTTTCAGCTAAAAGAGGAGAAAGATAATAGAGAAGAACGCAAAGAAATAAGGATAGAAAAATTGTTACAATGATAGACTTTAAATATATGTATCTGGCTGTTCTTACTTTCCCCTGAGCATTGTATTGAGCGATAAATCTTAAAAGTGCTGTATCAAGACCAAGTTTTCCTATTACAGAAGTTATCTGAAGCACAGTAAAACATAGAGCAAATATACCCCAGCAAGAAGCACCAAGATTTCTTGTAACAATTAAAGTAAAAGCGTACCCTACAATTAATCCAAGAATTCGTAAAATAAAAAAAGTTAAACTGCCTTGTATTAGTTCTTTAAAATGGAAGTCCTCAGATAATCTTTTAGAAAAAGTCTGTAGTATCAATTATATTGAGATTTTTTCTGGTTCTCCCAAAAAAGATTTATTAACCTTGAAATCTCTGATCTCTTATCTTTATAGGCAACAAATGGACCATTATACAAAGTTTTTTTGTTATACTTAAGTACTTTCTTAGAGCCAATCTCTACAATCTTTCCTCCTGCCTCCTCAATAATTATCTGACCTGCGGCTGTATCCCATTCCATAGTTCTTCCCAATCTGAAATAAATATCTGCACTACCTTCAGCGATCAAACAAAATTTTATGGAACTACCTACAGAAACAGTTGCAATCTTTGGATAAAAACTCTTCAACTTCTCTATATACTTTCTTGTCTCTTTAAGATTATGAGAACGGCTGACCACTACTCTTAAAGTTCTCCGTTTACCAGACAAAGGCAATCTGTGTGCATTATCTAAATTAGGTTTATTTTTAAACTGGAGATTTTCTAATTTATATGCGCCTTCAGTTTTCTTAGCAAAATATATCAAACCCTTAGCAGGAGCAAAGATTACCCCTAAAACAGGTTTATCTTTTTCAATTAAAGCAATGTTTACTGCAAATTCTCCATTTCTGGTTATAAATTCTTCTGTTCCATCTAAAGGGTCAACAAGCCAAAAGTATCTCCACCTCTTTCTTTCTTGATAGGAAACTTTTTTAGCCTCTTCAGAAATGATAGGGATGTTGGGGGTAATTTTTTTTAATCTTTCAATAATAATTTCTTGAGAAATTTTATCTGCTGCAGTTAAGGGAGTTTTATCTTTTTTCATCTTGATGGAAATATCTCCTTTATTGTAAATCTCCATTATGTGCCTTCCTGCACATATAGTTATATTAATTAACTCTTTTAAAGGAAATTCTTCAGGCGCAAAACTCATAATTATTTGATATTCATAGTCTCCATTATGTTTTTTTTAAAATCAAGAATACTCATAGTCTCTTTTTTACCCTTTCCTTTTTCTCGTGGATCATATCTTATGAATACTCCTTCCCAGTCGTGCATAGCATCATCAGGACCAGTATCATTCTCATCTAAAAATAACTTCTTATGACCAACAGTGCCTGCACTTCTGTAAGCTAAATCATCAAAATAAGCCATAAGGTCAGGATAGTCACCTTTTAAAGTGCTATAAAGTTCTTCTGGTCTGTAAACTTTTGTATTCCAGGTTCTGCCAAATTTATCTTTTTCTCTCTCCAACTTAATTATTAATTCATCACGTAATTTTTCATAATTCTCTTCATCTACTATTCCCTGCCTTTCACGTCCTTTTTTATTAATAAATATCCGACCGTAATAGCCTCCCCAGCCCCAAGCACGAGTTTTAGACCAGTTAACATCTACTTCCTCAAGTGGGACTACTTTTTCAGGATACTTATTTAATACCAAATAACCTTCTTTTATTAACCACTCATTCAGACAGAATGAACCCTTCATCGCTTTTGCACCATGGTCTGAGACTACATAAACAACTGTATTCTTATCAAGCAAAGATAAAATACGTCCAATTTTTTCATCAATGAATTTATAATAATCAAGAATCACATTTTTGTATTTATGATTGGGTTGGTGAAGTGGGTGGGAAGGGTCATAATATTTCCAAAAAGCATGTTGAACTCTATCCACGCCTATCTCAACAAACATAAAGAAATCCCATTCTTTATTCTTTATCAAATACTCAATAACTTTAAATCTTTTCTCTGTCATTTCCCAGAGATTTTGGATTAATTTATCTCTCTCCTCAGTTCTGAATACAACATCAAAAATATATTCACCACAAATCTTCTCAATTTCCTTCTTTAAACTTTCAGGATATGTATATTCTTTTTCTGCATTAGGGCACATAAATCCTGAAACCATACAACCCTCTATTGGATAAGGAGGGTATGTAGGAGGAACACCAACTAAAATACTCTTTTTCCCATGTTTTGCCAATTTATCCCATATCTTCTCTACATTTTTGAATTTAAACGAGGTAGAAATATCAAATTCAGTGTAGGAATTATTAATTCTTACCCTAAATCCATATACCCCCATCTCACCAGCAGTCTTACCTGAACACATACTCATCCAGGCAGGAATTGTGATAGGAGGATGAATTGAATGAAAATTTGCATATGTTCCCTCATCTATCATTTTTCCTAAATTTGGGAGCTCTTCTTTAAAATCTTCAAAAAGAAGTTTTGCTGGGGTGCTATCCAAACCAATTACAAATACTTTTTTATTTTTCTTTCTGAAAAACATCTCTCTTTTACATAGCTATTTGCATTTTCTTAATCAATATATCCCATCTCCCTTAACTGAGCTTTAACTTTTTCCATATCTTCATTAGTGAGTTCTTTTTTAACCGCCAATTTCTCTAAAGGATGTGTAATCTTACCCCACTTCAATTTGTTCCAAACACGCTCATGTAGATAATACACGACCATTTTTGCAATAACTTCAACTAATCCTATCTCCATAGCAAGAACCAATTTATGGGTAAAGATATACACAATTATTACTGTAGTTAAAGTAGCTGCTATTCTCCAAGAAATTGCTTTTGCAACACTTCTTTTGTGAGATTCAACCATAATTTATCCTTAAAATTCTCAACTTTTTTAAATCAGAAAATCTTTTTAAATTTTACAGATAACCTAATGATTTTAGACGTTCTTTAATTTTTTCCTCTTCTTCTTTAGAAATCTGAATTTCTTTTTTCTCTTCTATATAATGCAACTCCTTCAGTTTATCTAAAACTTTCTGAGCGCACTCTTCAGGAGACTCTTTATCTGTATCCAGAATTACCTCAGGATTTTCTGGTTCTTCATAAGGATCATCAATACCTGTGTAATTCTTTATTTGACCAGCAAGAGCTTTCTTATAGTTACCCTTAGGGTCCCTCTTAATGCATACTTCAAGAGGACAGCGAGTAAAGACTTCAACAAAATTTTTTATTCTTTCTCGAACAAGTCGCCGTGTCTCACGATATGGAGAGATACATGCAGCAATAGCAATAACCCCGTTTCGGGTAAGTAACTCACATACAAAGCCAACTCTCTTTATATTTTCATCACGATCTTCTTTACTGAATCCTAAACCTTTACTTAAATTTGTCCTTATCACATCGCCGTCTAATAGCTCTACTTTGTATCCTTCTTTTTTCAATTTATTATAAACTATCCGTGCTATTGTGCTTTTTCCTGAGCCGGATAACCCTGTAAACCAAATAGTAAATCCTTTCATAAATACTCCTTTTTTATTCAACAAATGGATTTTTAAATGATAATATAACTTTTGCCACCTCCGGTCGCATCATTGTCTCAGGAGGAATCTCCCCTTTCTTAAAATATTCTCTTATCTTTGTTCCACTAAAATTGATATGAGCCTCATCACTATGAGGACAGGTTTTTTCATTTACAATGCTTTTGCACTTTTTGCAATAAAAAAAAGAACGAAAAAATATGGGGGTTATTCCTAAATCAGGAAATTCATCAAAAATCTTATGAGCAGCGAAAGGCTCGTAGTAATTACCTACACCTGCATGATCCCTACCGATAATGAAATGAGTACAACCAAAATTTTTCCTTATTATGGCATGGTGAATAGCTTCTTTAGGACCAGCATACCTCATCTCTGTATGAAGGACACTCATCACCGCTCGTTCTTTTAGATAATAATGCTTTATAAGCTCATCATAAGCAGCCAAAATTACTTCATCTTTAAAATCACCTTTCTTTTTCCTTCCTACTACAGGATTAATAAATAAGCCATCTACAAAAGAAAGAGCAGTTTTTTGAACATATTCATGACCTAAATGGGGAACGTTTCTTGTCTGAAAACCTACTATATCAACCCATCCTTTTTCTTTAAATAAAACTCTGGTCTCTTTAGGAGTAAGAGTATATCTGCTGAATCTATCTTCAAAATTACCTTCAACTAAAAAAATCTTACCTCCTATTAACATTTCTTTCGTCTTATAGACCCTTTCAACTCCAGGATGATTTTTATCATCTGTTCCAAAAATACTCTTGGCATATTCTGTCTTATCAAAGCTAAATATATCCTGTATCTGTATAAGACCTACTAACTTACCATTAAAAGAAAGTGCAACAGGTTCTTTTTTAGGTAACTTTTTTGCTTCTTCTTTAGAAATGTCTAATACAATGGGTATAGTCCAAGGGATATCATTAGCCAGACGTGAACGTATGATAACACTTTTGTAATCTTCCTCAGTCATAAATCCTTCCAGAGGGCTAAATACACCTGTTGCAATATTAACGAGTTCCTGAAATTTGTCATATGTTAAATCAATATTATAAAACTTTTTTCTATTCTTTCTAATCTCCTCAGCTTCTTTTTCCTTAAGAACTCTATCTACAAGTTTGCCTCCATGTGGTTGATTCATCTACTACCTCCATTAAGCAAATATTATAAAATCCCACCTTCTCTTGTCAATTACAC
>CAZBLX010000067.1:0-5340 GCA_964492865.1 uncultured Planctomycetia bacterium
AATTAGCATGAGATGTAGCCATTCCCCAGTGATAACCTCGTCCTGGGGCTTCTTTCGCTCTGGCAAAAGCTGAGCCAAGCATTACACTATCTGCTCCACAGGCAATAGCTTTACAGACATCCCCACCTGTGCGCATTCCTCCATCGGTAATAATAGGAATGTATTTGCCTGTCTTCTGATAGTAAAAATCTCTTGCTGCTGCACAGTCAATTGTAGCGGTAGCCTGAGGAACACCGATGCCTAAAACCCCTCTTGTTGTACAGGCAGTGCCTGGCCCTACTCCTACAAGAATTGCTGCACAACCTGTCTCTAAAAGCTCTAAGGTTACCTCATAAGTTACACAATTTCCAATAATTACGGGAATTTTTCTTTCTTTGCAGAATTTATATAAATCTAAGGGTTTATACTTTGTAGATATGTGTCTTCTTGTAGTTACAGTAGATTGAACAACAAAACAATCCGCACCTGCTTCCTCAGCAATAGGAGCAAATTTTTCAGCATTTTGAGGAATACAACTCACACAGGCATATCCTCCACCTTTCTTTATTTCCTCAACTCTTTGCGCAATTAATTTTTCTTTTACAGGCGTGGTATAAACTTTTTGAATAAGGTTTGTAGCTTCTTGAGGAGAAACACGAGCAATCTCTTCCAAAACTTCATCTGGATTCTCATAACGCGTCTGAATTCCATCTAAATTTAAAACAGCAATCCCCCCCAGTCTTGACATCTCAATAGCAAATTTAACATCTACTACTCCATCCATAGCCGAAGCTAAAAAAGGAACAGGAAAACGACGCCCGGCAAATTCCCAAGAGATATCTACCTCCTCCGGATTAATAGTAACGTTTCCTGGAACTAAAGCTATCTCATCAAAACCATAACAACGTCGAGCACGCCTGCCTCTGCCGATCCACTCTGCCATTTTACCCCCTTCTTAACAAATTATCTCTTTAACTCTCTGTTTTTCTATAAAAGATAATGCTAAACTATTTGCTTCTTTCTGGCAAAAATAATTATTCTTGAAGAAATAATATCTATTTTCTATCTCTTTATTCTTTACATCTCCCAAAAGATAAACATAGGAAAAATCTAAAGAACAATCAAAAAGCTTAGTGTTGGGTTTAAATCCACTATCAACAAATACACATTGAGAAGAATAAAACTTACCTTTTTCTGTTTTAACTGCTTTTACCTCTTTTTCCCCGATAATCTCCTCAATCTTTTCAAAATGAATATCTATACCTCGTGAGATTAAACTTTCAAGCAATTTCTTTTTTACAGTAAAAGAAGGAGAAAGAAATAATCTTATCTCTTTTTCCAAAGAAGAAAGGAAGAATGCTAACTTTATCCCTAAAAAGGTGAAGGAAAATATAGTTATCTCTTCGCTTATTCTTAAATAATCACGAACAAAAAAAGGATCTATTTCCGATAAAAAAAATACTCCTTCATAATTTTTCCCCTTTAAAAAAGATAAATCCTTGGAGATAACACCAGTAGCAATCACTAAATTCTTGAAATCAGAAAATCCCCCATCTTTAAAAAAAAGCCTTCTTTTTGAAAAATTTATCCGTTCTACTTTTTTAGGAATAAAATTAATACCTAATTTAGAAGATATTTTTTTTAAATCAACAACTTCAATTTTATCTTTCACCAATAAAGAAAATAAAGATCTTCGCTCAAAGTAATACCTTCTTTTATCAATAAGATAAATCTCACCGGAAAAGCCATTTTCTTTTAATCTTTTTGCCAGATTGAATCCTGCTACACCTGCTCCTAAAATATGAATATCAAACCTCATTTTATAATCTCATCAAGAAACTCATAACACCCTAAAGGCATAAAGTGTATCCCATCTGTTAAATCTTTCAACTCAGTAATAATCTCCTTAGCGATTTTAATTGCCTCCTCTTTTACATCCTTACTTTTTCTTATTCTTTCCCGATAATTATAAGGAATATAAATCCCTTCTACTTTTTCATGTAGATAATTAGCCACCCGATATGATTTTAAAAAAATTATTCCTGCAATAATTTTCGTCTTAAACTTTTCTGCTTTTTTCATAAATTGATAGAATTTATCCACATCAAATATCGGCTGTGTCTGAAAAAATTTTGCCCCTGCCTTTATTTTCTCCTCCATCTTTTTTAATTCTTTATCCTGATCTTCAACTAAAGGATTTAAAGCTGCTCCAATAAAAAAATCTGTTTCTCCTTTAAGTTTATTACCTGCCCAATCAAAACCTTCATTTAACTTTTGAGCAATTCTTATTAAACCTAAAGAATCCACTTCGAATACCTCTTTAGCAAAAGGATGATCTCCTTTTTTAGGACTGTCTCCAGTAAGAAGAAGCAAATTTTTTATTCCTAACATAAAACATCCTAAAAGATCCCCCTGAAGAGCAATTATATTTCTATCACGTGCAGTCAGCTGTAGAATAGGCTCTAACCCCATCTCTTTAAGTTTTGCCGCTAACGCCCAACTGCTTGCCCGCATAACTGAAGACTGCATATCTGTCACATTGAAAGCATCAATAACTTCTTTTAAAGGAATAATTTTTTTTAAAGTCTTCTCAATATCTACTCCCTTGGGGGGCTCAACCTCTACTGTATAAACAAATTTATTCTTCTCTAATTTCTCCCTAAAGCTCATTTTTTAACTGAGAAGCTTTAAAAAGATTTAAAAATAAATAAAGAGGAGTCAGGCTCCCCACACCTCCAGGAACAGGTGTAACCAAGCCTGCTTTTTTTACTGCTTTATCATCCACATCTCCACAGATTTTACCTTTATAAGAGGAAACCCCCACATCAACTATCACTGCACCTTTCTTTATCCAGTCTGCCTTAAGAAACTTAGGCTTTCCCACACAACTGATAATTATATCTGCTTTCTTAAGATAAAAAGGTAATTTCTTTTTTCTGTAGGTAGCAATATGGGTGATACTTACGGTGGCAAATTTATCCAGAAGAATTGTGGCTAAAGGCTTTCCAATGTGAGAAGAAAATCCCACAAGAACAATATCTTTTCCATAAAGAGATATTTTCAGTTCTTCAAGAATGCGTAAAATGCTTAAAACTGTTGGAGAGATAAACAGAGGTTTCTTAAGAAGAATTCTTCCCAAATTATAAGGAGTTATTCCCTCAATATCTTTATAGAAAGATAAAGAGGAAAAAATTTTATATTCTGATATTTTTGAAGGTAAAGGTCTGTGAATAATTACTCCTTTTACTATTTCATCTTTATTAAGAGTCTCTATTTTGGAGAGAATCTCTGATAAAGAATTACGTAAAGAGAAGTGAAAAAGTCTATATTCTACACCTAACTTTTCGGATAATTTTTTCTGTACAGAGATATAAATCTCTACAGAAGAGTTTTTGCCAAAGCAGAAAGAAGCCAAAGCAATCTTTTCCTTAATCTTTTTTCTTTCTCTTAAAAGAGTATTCATTAATCTTTTCTTTAAAGGTGCGATATCTAAAATCTTACCCATCTTAACTCTTTCAGTTTCTTCTCAAGCTCTATCAAATCCTCTTTTTTTCTCTTAAAAAGAAACATTTTGCGATTAATCTTTATGTTTTTAATTGAGCCTTTCATAACCATTTTTAAAAGATATGCTCCCAGATAAAAATCAACTTTTATTGCTTTTTTTATATTTTTTCTTTCTTTTTCTATTTTCTTTAAAATTTTACAGGAAGTATTTGCCAAGTAAAAAGAAATTTTCTCCAATTTATCCAATAAATCAAACCTTTTTTCTCTATTTTTTTCTTTCAGTAATTTAAAAAAAATTTCTCCATCCAAACTGATAAATCTATATGCTTTTTCCCTTTTCTTTTTTAATTCTTCAGCTAATTTTGTGTTTAATATTTTCTCTAATAGTGCTACTGCCAAACAAAAATTTAAAGCTAAAAGGCTTCCTCCTCCCAGAAAAGATTTTTTCTCTGCTAAAAGATTGAAAAAATCAGAAAAATTTTTAAGGTATTTCTTCACAAGAAAAAGCGTTTTTTATGAGTCTGTAAATCCTCCAGTTTTTTCCCTCAACAATCCCTACTACATCAAATCTTAAAGGAAGTTTTCTTCTTGTGTAGGATAAATACACTTTAGCGGTTAATATAATCTTTCTTCTTTTATTTTTATCCACGGTTTCTGAAGGCAAAGATAAAAAATTTTTACCTCGCTTTCTTACCTCCACAAATACCAAGTCTTTTTTATCCTGAGCAATAATATCTATCTCTCCCAGTTTTGTAGAAAAATTTCTCTTTAAAATTTTGTAGCCTTTAAGCAAAAGAAATTCCTCTGCTTTATTTTCATAAAAAACTCCTTTTTTCACTATACACGCATTGCTTTTCTACCTACTCTTTCTCTTAAATAATAAAGTCTTTTTCTACGAGGTCTTTTCCTTGAGTATTTTACTACCTCTATCTTCTCAATTAAAGGAGAATATAAAGGAAAGGTCACCTCATATGCTTCTCCAAAGGAGACTCTTCTTAAGGTGAAACTTTTGCGATGCATCTGACCCTGAATTTTTATTACAATCCCCTCTATGGGATGAATTCTTTCTTTATCCTTCTCTTTAATTTTATAATATACCCTTATTATATCTCCCTGCTTGAATTGAGGATATTCTTTTTTTACATTTTCCAAAATCTCTTTTTCTACAGCAAATAACTTATCCATTCCTCCTCCTTTTTTTCCATAAATCCGGCCGCAATTTTTTTGTTAGCTCCTCCTGCTTTTTTCTGCGCCACTCCTCAATCTTTTTATGATCTCCAGAAAGTAAAACCTCAGGCACCTTCAATCCTCTAAAATCCTGAGGACGGGTATAGACAGGATAATCTAAAAGATTATTCTCAAAACTTTCTTTTTTTAAGGAAGAATAAGCAGAAACAACTCCAGGAATAAGTCTTACTAAAGAATCAATAAATACCATAGAAGGAAGTTCTCCTCCAGAAAGCACATAATCTCCGATAGAAATTTCCTCCTCTGCTAAATATTCTCTTACTCTTTCATCTACTCCTTCATAGCGAGGAGCAATAAGGATTAAATGTTCATAATCTAAAAATTTTTTAATTAATTTTTGATTTAAAAGCTTGCCCTTAGGAGAAAAAAGTATTATTCTTTTTTTAGGATCTTCCTTTTCCTTAGGATAAACTCTATATCCTAAGATACTTTCCACTGCATTAAATAGAGGCTCAACCCTGAAAACCATACCTTCTCCTCCTCCATAAGGAGGAGCATCAACTTTTTTACCAGAAAGATGGGAATAATCTCTTAAATTATAAAGACGTATCTTCACCAAACCTTTTTTCTGTGCACGCAAAATTATGGATTCTTCTATTATTGGTTTAA
>CAZBLX010000068.1:0-5294 GCA_964492865.1 uncultured Planctomycetia bacterium
GGAAATGCAGGGTTAAAGATAACTTAAAAAATATAATCACAGGCTGTTCCTACTACTCTTTTATCTTCTTTTGCTTCTATAGTAATAATAGACGGGTTTTGTGAATCTAAAGGCTGGAAAACAAAATCAGCAGAAAAAGTCTTTGTTTCTTCTGGTTTTAAAATTAACTCTGCTGTTTTTTTAAAAATAATATTTCTGGCACAATCAAAAACATAAATATTAACTCTTATCTTTCTTCTTTCCTCTTTTAGATTTTTTAAATTTAAAATCAATTTTACCTTCTTCTTCTCTATAAATTTTTTATCTAAATCTATCTTTAAAGAAGGTCTTCTTTTATAAGGCTGAATCCCTTTAATAAAATATCCTAATTTCTTTCCTTGAGAATCATAAAAATAAGCATCAAAAGCAGAACCTCTTAAATTATTTACATGGCGATGAATAAAGAAAAAACCAGACACGCTTTTTTGAGGAACCTTTATTTTTTTATAAGCATTTGCTCCATACCATTTAACCCAACCAGGCTTTTTCCCTTTATTATCATCCCAATATTTAACTATAACTTCTTGAGGCAAGAAAGCACGGTTATACACACAAACAAAAAAGGGAACATCTTCACCAAAAAAGAATTGATCAGAGATAACTGTATCTATAGAAAAACTTAAATCAGGTAATTTTACTTTTTTAATTCTTTTCTCATCTTTTACATAAAATACCAAACTCTTCTTTTCAAAAAGATTACCATCTTTATCAAAGACTTCATAACTAAATCTCCATAATCCACAAGAATCAAAACCTTTATAAGTATAAATCTCCTGAGCTAATTTTTTCTTTTTAAAATCAAAAATTTTCTCTTTAAAATCAACTATTTTCTTTTTAGGATTTTCTAATCTCATTTTTAACTTCACCTCAAGAAGTTTTTCTAATTCTTTCTGATATTCCCCAAATTCCTTATAATCTTTCTCTTTCATACCCGTCTTTTTTCCAAAAGCCTCAACCCAAGATTGAATTTCTCGGGAATACTTTATCATTTGAGAAATCTCTCTAATTGAGGGTATCTCTATCTTTATACTATCTTTAAAATTAACCACAGGATAATTTAAAGCCTTACATTTTGCCCAATCAAGTATATTCTTAATTAAAATCTCCTCATCCTTGCTTAATGTCTCATCTTTAAGAGCATAAGGAGAATAAAAATTTGTAGCAATTACATATCCTTTTCCATATTTATAAATCAATAAAGCAGGCATAAAATTAGAACTTAATCTTAAAATAATCTCTGAATTTTCAGGATACTTGGTAAAATAACCATCAGTATGAATATCCAAAATCTCTTTATTTAAATTTCCTATTACAGGATGGTAAAGAAATACTCTTGTTGATTTTTTAAAACTGCTTTGTGCTTCTAAATAACCTACACCTTCTAAATTTCCTGGTAAGGCTTTAAAATCTTCGCATTTTTCTTGAGAAAAGACAAAAACAACACCTCCTCTTCCTACAAAAAGCTCTAACTCTGTTTTAAATTTTTCTTTATCTACCTGAGAAAGTAAACCGGAAGGAAGAACAAGAACAGGATATTCATCAAGCAAGGAGGAAAAATCATTTTCTTTATCCAAGAAAGAATAATCATAACCTAAATATCTTAAAAAATTACCTGTGGTTGGAAAAGCCCCCACAACACCTATTTTTTCATAAGGAGGAGGAAAAGTTTTAAAGAATAATTCTTTTTCTTTGGCAAAAAGAGAAAGAGAAAACAGAAGACAAAAATTTAGAAAAATTAAAATTGATTTTTTCATCCTACCATAAACTTTCTTTTTTCTCTATTCTATCTTTCAAGGGTAAAAGTTTTACCTTAAAAGTTATCTTTTCATTCGCTTTAAGTTTTATATCAAAATAAGGGGCAGGCAAATAATTATCGCAAAGCACTGCTAATTTGTAATATCCTTCAGGTAATTTAATATTAAATTTTCCTTGTTGATTGCTCTTTAAAAAATACGTTTTAGCTTTACTTTTTATCACAATTTTTGCTTTCTCAATTATTGAGGAGTTTACTAAATCTTCTATCTCTCCTTCTATTAAACCAAAGCCTGCCTCCTTTAATTTTAAAATACTGCCATCTTCAGAAACATAAGAAATCTTAAAAAAACTATTATCTAACAAAATAGTGCTATCTAAAGGATATATCTTTCTTCTATCAAAATCTAAAACACCTTCTTTTAAAGGAATTACTACTAATTTATCCTGTCTATATCCTTTTTCAAAATCATTATAAAGACCATTTTGCCCTTCATCCAATAAAACAAATTGATATTTCTTGCCTTTTATTACAAATACTCCTTCCTGAGCACATCTTCGCGTATAAGAAAGAGTATAATAGCCTTGCCTTTGTTTTAAAACCTGAATGCTCATCCTATATTTTCCTCTGCCTTTTTTATATAAAATATCTATATCATCAATCATTACTTTATAAGGATCCTCACAGATATACCCTTCTTCCTCCTCAAAAACATTATCATAATCCTTATCTATATAAATTTTGTAGCCTTCTGCTAAAAGCCCATTTTTACTTAAAAATCCTTGGGGAAAGAAAACAACTACCTTTAAAGGTATGCCTTTGTTTCCCAAGTAAATTTCGCCCCATAAAGTTAATTTACTCTTTTGGGGAGGGATTTTTACTTTTTCTTTCCAAGGAATATTTTCTTTTAAATCAATAATCTCACCTGTATGCCAGAAGATTTTAAACTTTTCAAGAGAAGGCGTATATTTTAAATTAACTGTGTATTCTTTTTTCCTTTCTTCTTTTTCTATCTTTTCTCTTTTTATTATCTTAATATAGCTATCTTTATTATTGAAACTTTCTTGAGCAAAAAGAAGATTTAGATTCAGGAAGAATAAAATTAACAAGATTTTTCTCATCAGAAAAATATTAAAAAATATTCTTCATAATGTCAACAATTTTAAATTTACTTGATAATGATTTTAAACTTAAAGTTTCAATTTGGTTAGCACAAAGGAAGGAATTAGTTGAGGTTTAAATTTCTCATTTACACAAACAAGCTGAATTTTTGCTTCTAAATTGATCTTTTTTTCTTTCTCTATCCAGTGGTAAAAACTGATGGAGGTAGAGGTTAATTTATCTATTTGAGTAAAAATCTTAACTACATCTGCATAATAAAGGGGAGCTTTATAAAAAATTTCAACTTTTCTTACAACAAAAAATATTTTCTTTTCTGCCAAATCTTTTAAATCAATTTTTTTGGACAAGAAAAATTCTGTGCGTGCTTCCTCTAAGTGTTTTAAATAATTGGCATAATAAACTACTCCTCCACAATCAGTATCATGATAATAAATTCTTTTCTTTAAGGGAAAAACAGATTCTTTATTTTTTGGCAAATTGGGCTAATTTATAAATTAATTCTTTTCCTAAAAACTTACCCAATTTTCCTTTTTTTGCTTCCTTCTCTGAAAAATGTAAAGTTTCATCTTTATTCTCGCCATAAATTAAAACAGGAACAGGTGTATCAGTATGGGCTTTCTTTATGCAGGAAGTTGTGTGATCACAAGTTACACAAATTATTGAATTCTTCATATCTATTTTCTCAAGCAATGCTTTAAAAAAATAACTATCAATTGACTCTATTATCTCTTTCTTTTTTAAAAAATTCCCATCATGGGCAGGTTCATCCGGCCCTTTTATATGAATGTATAATCCATCAAAATCCTTAATTTTTTGAGAAGCTAAATCTGCCCAGGCAAGATAAGTTTTATCTAATTCAGAATACGAAGGTGCATCTATAACATCCATTCCGCATAAAAGTGCAATACCTCTCTCAACCGGCATCTGAACAAAACAGGCAAAAGAAAGCCCAGTTAATTCTTTTATCGGTTTAAATTTAGGGAGTTTATCTCCAGCATCACGAGAAAGGATTACATTTGCAGGAAGCTTTCCTTCCTCTTTTCTTTTTTCATTCACTTGGCTTTTTTCCAAAACCTCTCGCGATTTCTGAGTAAACTCATTAAGAAGTTTGCTTGCCAGAATTGCTTTCTCATCATTCTCATACCCAGGCATAGGAGAAGAAACGCAAACCACTGGTTCAAACTTTTCTTTAGCTACTCCAAAAACTCCCTCTCTTGCATATGCTGGGTCAGTATTGGTTATCCATCCACTTAAATTCTTATTCTTTCTTATCACCAAAACTCCTCTATGTCCTACAGTATTTTTAAAAGTAAAATCTGCTTCCGTCAGTTTAACTTTCTCATTAATCTCTTTAGCTAAAGAACTTGCTTCTTCAGTAGTTAAATTTCTCCCCACACGGCGGTCAATTATTTTGTTAGAATTTTTCTCTACAGTAGCAAAATTAACCCTTAAGGCTAAATCACCATCAGAAAACCTTAATCCTTCTGCATAAACTTCAAGAGGTCCTCTTCCGGTATAAACTCTATAGGCATCATAACCCAACAAAGAAATAACTGCAATATCCGATTCAGGAGCAATACCTTCTTTTACTGGATACATAATACCCTGCATTCCTTCCTTAGCTAAATAATCCATATAAGGAGTGACTGCTTCCTCAAGAGGAGTTTTGCCCTTTAGCTCTTTTATTGGCTCATCACTTAATCCATCTAGAACAATATAAAAAATCTTCTTCATTTTGCCTCCTAACATTTAGAAAATCCACAAACATCACATATACAACAACCTTCCTGATGCCTTAGGGCTGAACCACATTCAGGACACACCCCAATGATATTAGAATGAGGCTTATTTATAGAAACTTTTAAGCTTTCATCTTTTTCTTTCTTCATATCTGTCTTAATCAAATCCTTCTGATCCTGTAGCCTCTTCTCCAATACGCGCGCAATTGCATCAGCACAAGAGAAAATTCTTTTACCATTTGCCCAGGTAGGAGAAGGGCACCTAATTCCTTTAAGCTGCTCAATAATCACTTTTATATCAATCCCTCCTCTCAATGCTAAGGATATAAGTCTTCCAATAGCCTCAAGCTGAGATGCTGCACAACCTCCAGCTTTTCCCATCTGTGTAAAAACTTCAAAGAAATTGCCTTCCTCATCCTGATTTAAAGTAACATAAAGATTTCCACAACCTGTAGTTATCTTAGTGGTAGTACCTACAATCACCTCTGGTCGAGGTTTAGGGTGCGCGTGAGAACTTTCTCTATTTTTTTTCTCCTCCTTCTTCTTAGTCAATACCTGCATATTTCGCGAACCATCTCTATATACCGTTATTCCTTTGCATCCTAATTTATAAGCATGAATAAAAGCTTCTTTTACATCTT
>CAZBLX010000069.1:0-5251 GCA_964492865.1 uncultured Planctomycetia bacterium
TCAATCAGCTTATGCAGATTCAGAAAGAGATATCCTATCAGTTAAATAAAAGATTCATAGGCAAAAGAATAGGGGTGATTATAGATAGTAAAGAAGAGGAAAATTTATATTTGGGAAGGACCCAGTTTGATTGTTATGAGGTAGACGGTTTGGTTTATGTAAAAAGGAAAAATTTAAAGGTAGGACGAATCTATAAAATAAAAATTGTAGATGCTTATGAATATGATTTGGTAGGAGAATGAATTTAGCTAATCAATTATCTTTTTTGAGAATTATTCTTGCTTTTCTTTGTGCAGGATTAATTTTGAAAAATACTTCAATTAGTTTGACGGTAGCATTTTTTTTGTTTCTTTTTGCCTCTTTCACCGATTACATAGATGGATTTATTGCTCGCAGAAAAAATATGATTTCTGATTTGGGGAAAATTTTAGACCCTATTGCTGATAAAATTCTTGTGATTTTAGTTTTTCTTGCTTTTTTAGAGCTGGGAATCATTCATGCCTGGATGGTGGGAATAATTATATTAAGAGAATTTGCTATTACCGGAATTAGACTCTTTGCTTTAAGCAAAGGGGTAGTTCTTGAGGCGAAAAGATTTGGCAAGCATAAAACATTTTCCCAGATGCTGGCAATTCTTATTATTCTTCTTTTTCTTATTATCTCCAAATTTTATCCTCAAGAGGTTATCAAAAGATTAAGTTCTATTTTTGTTGACTTAATAATGATATATGTGGTTCTGGCTACTTTATTTTCTGGAATTTACTATTTATGGGCAAATCGTCACTTAATAAAGACATTTTAAAAAAACTTATAGTTGTCTTTTCTTCCCTTTTTGGGATAGGGTTTTTGCCAATTCTGGGAGGAACATGTGCTTCTTTGGTAGCTATTTTATTTTTTTTACTTTTTAAAAATCCTTTCAGTTTCTTTATCTTTTCCTCAATAATAGTTATTTTTAGTTTCCCTCTGTCAACTTATGCTGAAAAAATATTTAAAGAGAAGGATAGCCCTAAAATTGTTATTGATGATTTCTCAGGAATGCTTTTGAGTTTGCTTTTTTTACCTAAGAAAGGTGTATTTATATTTTTGGCTTTTATTCTTTTCCGTATGTTTGATTTTTTAAAAGTTTATCCGGCTAATTTATGGGAAAAACTGGAAGGAGGGAAGGGAATAGTGGGTGATGATTTGGTTGCTGGTCTTTACACCAATATTATTCTTCAGCTTTTAAGAGTGATTTTAAAGATTTCTTCATAAATTGGACCTTGAGGAGTCAATATACTTTCAAAGAGAGCAATTTCAGAAAGTGTAAATCTGTCTTCCAGTTTTACTTCTTTTATTTTTTCCTTTAAAAGATGAATATTTTTTTTCTCTTTAATTCTTGCCAAAGTAATATGAGATTTAAATTTTTTCTCTTGAGGAAATCCTAAAGAAGTTAATTCTTTTTCTAATTCTTGTGCAATAAGAGTTAATTCTTCTTCTTTATCTATGGAGACAAAGAACACTCTGGGATTTGAGGAAGAAGGAAAAAATCCAAAGTCTATCAAAGCCACCTCTAACTTATAGAATTGATCTCCTATTTTTTTTAATATCTCTTTTATAGAATTGATTTTTTCCTCTTTAATATTTCCTAAAAATTTAAGAGTTAGATGCAGATTATGAGGTTCTACCCATTTTGCTTTTAAATCACACTTTTTAAATAAATCTTGAATGTTTTTTAATCTCTCCTTAACTGAGGAAGGAAGATTAAAAGCAATAAATGCTCTCATTCTAAGTTTTCCAGGATAAAATCTATAAAAGCTGAAGAGGCTTTCTTTCTTATTGAATCACGGCTACCTTTAAATTTTGTTTTTTTAGTAACTGTTTTATTTTTATCAGAAAAGCCCATAAAAACTACCCCTTTCATACCTTTTTTTGCCTTAGGTCCGGCAAAACCCACAATTGAGGCGCCTATATCAGAATTCAAAAATTTACGCACTTTCTCGGCTAATATTTTGGCAATATTTTGAGATACTCCTTGAGTTTCCTCAAGTTCTTCTTTAGGAATTTTAAAAAACTTATTTTTTGATTTTAGGGAATAAGCTACCAATCCTAATTGAAAAATCTGGGAAGCTCCTGGATTTTTTGTAAGAAGAAAAGAGACGTAGCCTCCGGTTATTGATTCACAGACAGCAATAGTTTTCTTTCTTTTCTTAAGAGTATTAAAAAGTTTTTTTAATTTTGTCATCCTTTAATTCTACTTTAACTATTCATTCTTTCAAGAAATTTCTTTATTTCTGCCCTCCCTATGTTAAAATATATCATCAAAAAATGAAGAGAGAGATTTTACGTATAGAGAATCTTACAGTAAAAGTCTCCTCAAAAGAGATTCTTAAAAATATAAATTTAAGCATTGAGGAGGAAACTACCTTAATTCTTTTTGGTCCCAATGGAAGTGGAAAATCAACTCTTATTCATGCAATTATGGGGTTTAGTGGTTATAAAATTGTTGAGGGTGATATTTTCTTTAAAGGAAAAAGCATCAAGAATCTTTCAATTGATGAAAGAGCACGTTTGGGGATAGGTGTGATGTTTCAGCGTCCTCCCAAAATTAAAGGGGTAAGTCTTAAGGATATTGCATATTTTCTATCTTCACAAGAAGAAGAAATTGAAGAATTAATACAACATCTAAATTTAAAAAGTTTATTTCATCGCGATCTTAACTATGATTTCTCCGGAGGAGAATTAAAACGTTCTGAGCTTTTTCAGGTAATTCTTCAGAAGCCTAAACTTTTACTTTTAGATGAACCTGAATCTGGAGTAGATATAGAGAATATCTCTATAATGGGAGGGATACTTTCTAATTATTTAAAAAACAATTGTGTTTCTTCTTTAATTATTACTCATACCGGATACATTCTTGATTATGTTGAGGCAGAAAAGGGTTGTGTAATGATTGATGGAGAGATTGTCTGTATGGGGCATCCTCAGGAGATTTTTGAAAGCATAAAGAGTTCTGGCTATGAGAGGTGTAGAAAATGTCAGTGGAAGAAATGAATATTTCCGATAGGGAGAATCTAATTAAAGTAGGTTTTGACTTTGAGGAAAAGGACCGTGCGGCTACTTTTTTACAGGAAGATAATTCAATTAAATTAGTAAAAAGTTTAGTTCCTGGTGTAGAGATACTTCCCATTGAAGAAGCACTTAAAAAATATTCTTGGGTGAAGGAATATTATGGAAAGGCATTTCAAAAGATAAATAAAGATTTTTATAAAGATACTCAAGGAGGGTATTTTATCTGGATTAAAAAAAATACTCAGGTTTTTTTCCCTATTCAGGCTTGTCTTTTTATAAAGAAAGAGAAATTTTCTCAAAGAGTTCATAATTTGGTTATTATTGATGAAAATGCTCAAGGTTACATTATTACTGGATGCACTGTTTCTGAAACTTCTTTTGATTCATCTCACTTAGGTATTTCTGAATTTTTCATAAAAAAAGGCGGATACCTTAATTTTACAATGATTCATAAATGGCAGAGCACGAGCTTAGTAGAGCCCAAGACTGTAGCGATAGTTGGGCAAGAGGGCACTTTTATTTCTAACTATATATGTTTGCATCCGGTAAAGAAAGTTGTTATGTATCCTGAGGTTTTACTGGTAGGAGAAAAAGCAAAAACCAGACTTAACTCTTTGTTATTTTCCCATCCAGACTCTTTTTTAGATATAGGTTCAAAAGTTGTTTTGAAGGCTTCCTTTACAGGTGCAGAGGTTATCTCAAGAGCAATTTCTGATAAAGGAGAAGTAATTATGCGTGGTCATCTTCAGTCTCAATCACCTAAGGTAAAAGCTCATCTTGAATGTCAGGGATTGATGTTGTCTGATAAAGGTAAAATTTGGGCAATTCCGCAACTTGAGACTTCCTATCAGGATGTAGATATGTCTCATGAAGCAGCTATTGGAAAGATTAATAGAGAGGAAATTGAGTATTTATGTTCCCGCACCTTAACAGAGAAAGAAGCAAAGTCAGTTATTGTGCGTGGTTTCATGAATACAGATATTCTTTTTCTGCCTCAGGTATTAAAAAGTGAGGTGGAAAGAA
The DNA here is from genome assembly GCA_964492865.1 of uncultured Planctomycetia bacterium. Taxonomy (GTDB): domain Bacteria; phylum Omnitrophota; class Gorgyraeia; order Duberdicusellales; family 4484-171; genus CAZBLX01. The sequence goes on from CAZBLX010000069.1 coordinate 4,072, forward strand.
TTACTCAGGAGATAACCAAAGTTGAGTTTTAATTATAATTTTTTATGAAAAAATCTTTTTTGTATGAAAAACATCTTCCTTTTTCTCCTGTTTTTGTTAACTTTTTTGGATGGAAACTTGCTTTAAATTACAAGGAAGGTATTCTTAAAGAAGCAAAAAATGCGCGTACTAATTTAGCTTTATTTGATGTTTCCCATATGGGAAGGATAAAAATTTTAGGAGAGAATAGGTTTAAATTTTTAGATAAATTAACCACAAATATTTTACCTAAAAAACATCAGCTCTGCTATAATCTTATTCTTAATAAACAAGGGCGTATCATTGATGATATTACTGTATACAATGCAGGAGAGTTTCTCTTATGTGTGGTTAATGCTTCCAATAGAGAAAAGATTTTGGAATGGTTTGCTTCTCACAATGAAGAAAAAGTAACTATTGTTGATGATACTTTTGAGAGTTGTTTTTTAGCTTTGCAAGGACCCAAAAGCTCTTCTCTTTTGGAGAGATTATTAAATACTTCTTTAAACTTATTAGATTATATGCATTTTAATGTGAGGAAAATTAAAGAAATAGATGTGCTTATCTCTCGCAGTGGTTATACAGGAGAAGATGGTTTTGAGTTGTATGTGAAGAATAAATTTGCAAAAAAATTATGGGATTTAATTTTTGAGGAAGGAAAAAAATTTGGTTTATCTTTGGCAGGATTAGGAGCAAGAGATGTTTTAAGGGTTGAGGCAGGATATCCTTTATATGGAAATGAGATAAATCTAAATACCCATCCTTTTGAGGCTAATTTAGGTTGGGTAGTAAAATATAAAGATAAAGAATTTATTGGAAAAGAGAGTATTCTTAAGATTTTAAAAACAGGCTGGAGGAGGAAACGGATTGGGTTCATTATGCAAGAGAAGGCTTTTCCTCGCAAAGGATATATTATTTATGACAAAGATGAGAAAGAAGTAATTGGAGAGGTTACAAGTGGTATTTATTCTCCCAATTTAGAGAAATTCATTGGTATGGGATATATAAAAAAGGATTACGCATTTTTGGATAACTTGATAAAGATAAAGATAAGAGATAGGTTTTACTTGGCTCAGATAACAAAATTGCCATTTATTAATTATTGGCGCAAGCTAAGGAGGTAAAATGGATAAGTTATTTTTTACTAAAACTCATGAGTGGG
>CAZBLX010000070.1:0-5159 GCA_964492865.1 uncultured Planctomycetia bacterium
AAGAAGAATAATTAAATTCTTGCTTTTATCTTGTGAAGTTCCTTTCTTATCTTTTTCGGAGGGTGTTATTTTTTTCTATTTTTTCAAGAAAAGATTTGCAAAGAGAAAGATATAAAAAGAATTTATAACTCATCAAAATAATTTATTTACCAATTTTTTCAATTGCATCCTTAATTACTTTTTTTAATTCTTCTATTTCTTTCTCTTTAATAGCTAATTTTTCTAAAAGTTTTTTATTTTCTTTTTCTTTTTCTTGAAGAAGAGATTTAAATTCTTCTATTTTTTTATCTTTTTTTATTATTTTTTCTTCTAATTCTTTTATCTTTTCTTTATAATTTTCTACCAAGGGCTCTTGAGATTTTTTCTGAGAAAGTTGTTTAATTTGTAATTTCAATTTGACAATAATCTCATCTTTTTCTTCCAATTCCCTAAGAAGCTTTTCTTTTTCTTCTTGAAGATTTGAAATTCTTCCCTTTAAATTATTCAATTGTTGAATGCCTGTTTCAATTGCTTTCTCTAACTGTGCTATCTTTCTTTCTAAATTTAAAGATTCTAAATCTTGAGCAAATAAAGAGAAAAGAAGAATATTAACTAAGAAAAAAGTAAAGATAAATTTATACATTATGTCAAAATTATACTTTTCTTAAATAAAGATGTCAATTGTTCAATAACACCTGTTCAGGTAAAACTCCTTTTATTTTTTGATGAAGGACTATTCATGATTCTGTGGATTGAAATAAATGCAATTTTTACTTTACTATTTTAATTCTATATTGCAAAACCTAACTTCTATTACTACAATGATGTATTAATTTCAAAAAATAATAGCTTTTTTTGAAGACAGAATGTAGGCTAAAAAGTTATATCCTCCATGAATAATAACAGCAGTTGTTATGTAAGTTAAGAGGTTTTCTACTTCAAATTTTCTTCCTTCGTCTGTCATATTTACATATTCTCGCATTAGACCCCATGCAAGAATTCCAGTAGAAATAAGATGAACTGAGGTGCATACTATATAACGGAATATTATAAAATTTACGGTATTTGTATTTTTAGTATAGACATAAATATAAAGTAAGTTTTCTAAAAAAGAAAAAACTAAAGCTCCCACTATACACAACCAGAAAATTTGCCATTTATCTTTTATCCAAAAAGGTTTATCTTCTAAAACAAGAATCACTCCTATGGGTTTTAATATTTCTTCTATAAGAGGAGCGACCAAAAAAGGTACAAGAGGAATTGTTCTCAGGGATTCTTCAATAAAAGCGCCTAAACAAGCAAAAAAGCCTCCTCCAATAGCATAAAAAAGAGGCAAAATGTTGACAGGCTTACTCTGTTTCCACCGCGGTTCCATAAACAAGAATTTCTACTATAGAGGAACTATTCTCTCCCCTTCTTCCTGTTCTCCCCACAGTTGCTGTTTCCATCCGAAAATTGAAAATCATATTAGCACCTTGCCGATAGGCCTTTTCTTTTAATCTTAAAAGAGCTTCTCGATAACCTCTGTCCAATACTGTCTCTAAGGTTTTAAGATGGCCTCCTATTATCTGTTTTATACTGGCGACAAATCGTTTGTAGTAATTTGCAGAAATTACGATACTTGCAGAGCAAAAGAAGCATTTTTTTATCTTAAGGTCGGAGGGGATATTTTTGAGATTGGTGACGATTATTCTATCTTTGTAGTAAGCTTCTCTTGACTTTATGTATTTATAGTGCGAAGTTTCTATAATGTGACTTAGAATATAGAAAAATATTAAAATTAAGAAGGTTAAAATTAGAACAAAAAGATAAAAATCCATCGTTTACTCCAGACTTACTGCTGTGCCATAAGCAATGATTTCGGCTGCTCCTTGCATTATCGAAGCGGTTGCTAATCTTACATTCACCACTGCATTAGCTCCTAATCTCTTTGCTTCTTCTGCCATTCTTTCTATAGCTTCATTTCTTGCCTCCTCCATAAGTTGAGTGTAGCTTTTGATTTCACCTCCTATTATATTTTTAAAAGAAGCCATCACATCTCTTCCTATATGTCTTGCTCTCACTGTGCTTCCTTTTACTAAACCTAAGTGTCTTGTAATTTTTCTTCCTGGAATATTTTCTAAGTTAGTTATCAAAATACCTTTTACTATCATTAACCCTCCTTTTTTAGAAGACTGAGAATATTTTATCATATTCCAAAAAGTAAGAAAACTATAAAAGTTTATTTACTCCATGGCTATAATATCTTTCTTCCTTAGGAGGATATAATCTTTTCTATATCAAAAATTTGCACGCAATATTTTACAATCTTTCTTTTTTCTCTTGATTAAAAACATATTTTTATACTAAAATAATCCAAAACAAATGAGTAATATTTCTATTATCGGTGCAGGAAGTTGGGGAACCACACTGGCAATTCTTTTAGCGGAAAAGGGTATAAATGTGCAATTACATAGTGTATTTAGGGAACATAATAAGAAAATGCAGAGGGAGAGAGAAAATGAGTTATATCTTAAAGGATTCAAATTCCCTTCCTCTCTGCAGATTAATCCTTCTTTAAAAGATACTTTAAAAAATGAGATTATTATCATCGCTATTCCCGTTAAGTTTTTAAGAAAGGTATTGAAAAAAATAAAGAAAAATCTGATTGAGAAAGATAAAATTTTTGTAAGTGTAAGTAAAGGAATTGAGGCTAAATCTTTAAAAAGACCATCACAGATTATTGAAGAAGAAATTGGTAAAGTAAAAATTGCTGTTTTATCCGGTCCTAATATTGCTTATGAGGTAGCACGCAAAATTCCTTCTGCTTCTGTGGTTGCCTCTTACTATAGAAAAGTTGCCTTAAAAATTCAACAATTATTCACCACATCCTTTTTTAGAGTATATACTCACTCGGATGTCATAGGAGTAGAATTAGGAGGAGCTTTAAAAAATATAATTGCTATTGCCTGCGGAATATCTGATGGATTGGGTCTGGGAACAAATACCAAAGCTGCTTTAGTTACTCGAGGTCTTGTAGAAATTTCTCGCTTAGGAAAAAGTCTTAAGGCTAAACCAGAAACTTTCTGGGGAATAAGTGGATTGGGAGATTTAGTTACTACCTGTTTTTCTCCTTACTCCCGCAACCGCTTTGTAGGAGAAGAGATTGGTAAAGGGAAAAAACTAAAAGAAGTAATAAAAAGAATGAATATGGTAGCTGAAGGGGTGGAAACAGTAAGATCTGCCTATAGGTTGAGTAAAAAATTAAATATAGATATGCCGATTACTCACCAGGTTTACCTTGTTCTTTACAAAAATAAATCTCCCCAGAAAGCAGTTTATGATTTGATGAATCGTCCTTTGAAAAAAGAAAAACTTTTTTAATCTAAAAGGAGGCAACATGATAAAAACAAAATCTCTATTAATCTTAATCTCTACTCTTTTATTCTCAAATTATTATCTTTCCTTTTCTCAAGAACTAACCATCACTACCTATTATCCATCTCCTGTGGGAATATATAAAGAATTGAGAGCAAAAAGAATGGCTATTGGAGATAATTTCTATGATCCTTCTCATTACTGTTGGGAGGGGAGTTGTACTGTTTCTGTAGATTCTGATGCTGATTTAATTGTTGAAGGTAAAGTAGGTATTAAAACAGAAAATCCTCAAGAAGAACTACATGTTGCAGGAGATACTGAGATTGAGGGAGGAGTAGTTATTGGAAATCCTGAAGGAGGAAATAAAGGGACAGGAACTATTAATGCTGAGAAGATTTATGTGGATGGGAGTGAGATTGGTGGGGGAGGAGGAGTAATAGGAGGATGTATGGACAGATGGAATCTCTCAGATAACTGTTGGGATAATTGCCAACAAACGTGGGGGAAGGCTATGTGTAAAGATAAATGTCTTTTGTATTCTGCAACGGGGTGTAAAAGAAGGGGTTGTAGCAAGTGTATCTGTAACGAGGGCACACAACACTGTATAGAGATACGTGAGGCAGCCGGTGCTACCGGCAGTGTACTTTCCCGTCTTTGCTGGTGTATTAAAGAATAAATTTAATAACAATCAAAACTTCTTAAAAACTCTTTTAGCAATATAAGAAACTCGCTCTTATTCTTAAGTTCAAATTAAAACTGTGAGAATCTCCCATCTATTTGAATATCTCCGCTATAAAGAATTAAGATCAACGGTATTAAAAAACCTACTGATTTCTCTTTTTAAAAATTTTTGATTTACCTTCATTTTTACTTAGGTTTACTTCTTGCCATTATCTCTTCTTTTTAAATCTCCTTTATATTCTCTTTTATAAAATTCTTATACCACTTATCATATTCCTCATCACTAGCAAGGTGAAATTCGAAAGGAGAAAAAAAACCTATCTTTTTGTAGAGAAGGCTTTTAACTAAAGATTTCTTTGAAGGATCTAAACTTTTGCTTACAATTAAAACATCTATATCACTTGCTGGATTAAATTTACCTTTTAAAATTGAGCCAAAAATAAATACTTCTGCATCCTTTAAGATTTTTTTTACCTCTTCTTTAATTATTTTTAAGTATCTTAAGTAATTATCAAAATATACTCTATATTCTTTTGCCTCCTCTAAAAGAATATCAATTAAGGTCTTCATAATTTTTTAAGAAATTCTAATAATTTCTCTACAAATTCCATCATATTCTCTACTTGTTTTTTCTCAAAAATATAAGGCAAATATCTGGCTCCAATATAAGCATCTTCTAAATTAGAAACCACACTTATATTTTCCTCAATCAATTTCTCTATTTCTTCTTCTTTTCCATATACCTTACCCAAATCTCTTATCAATCTTTTTAAATAATGAGTTTTAGGAAAATCTCCAATTTTTAAAAAAATATAGTATTTCAAAAAGAGTTGGCATGCTTGTTCTAAATTAAATGCAGAAAGGTCATACTCTTCCTTGTTAAATAATTCCTTTGCATTCTCTAAAAATTTTTCTGCTCTTTCTTTTAAATAATCTGCCTGCATGGATGAATTTTATCATAGATTTACAAAAATAACAAGAATCCTAATTAATTATAATTGTGGAAGGCAAAATAAATTTTATCTTCTCTTCATTAACTGAAGAAGGAACCAAAATTTTTAACTTTCCTTTTCTTATTTCCTCTATTTTTCCCAAGCCTAAGGTATTCAACTTCTTATCAAGAAATCCCACAATCATTTTTT
>CAZBLX010000071.1:0-5104 GCA_964492865.1 uncultured Planctomycetia bacterium
ATTCTAATCCCAATTCATCTTTATAATAAATTGCTTTATTTTTTATCAAATCTATTACCCCTACAAGCTCATTATTTTCATAATAAGGAAGCTCTACTACTAATACAGAAGTAGTTAGTTTCTTCTCCATTTCTTCAACTACCGCATAAAAATCAGCTTCTTTCCTATCTAATTTATTAACAAAAGCAATACGAGGAACTTTATATTTATCTGCCTGACGCCACACTGTCTCTGACTGAGGCTCAACCCCTCCCACACCACAGAAAATAACCACTACTCCATCTAAAACCTTTAGGGAACGCTCTACCTCAGCAGTGAAATCAATGTGTCCTGGTGTATCAATGATATTAATATGGAAATCCTTCCACTTACAATAAGTAGCTGCAGAAGTAATTGTAATACCTCTCTCCTTCTCTTGTGACATCCAATCAGTAGTTGCTGTTCCCTCATCTACCTCACCAATCTTGTAAACTCTTTTTGTGTAAAATAAAACTCTCTCGGTAGTGGTGGTTTTACCCGCATCAATATGAGCCACAAAACCGATATTTCTTATAAAATCAAGTCTCTCCATCTCAACTACACTAACTTTCTCATTACTCATCACCAGCGAAAATGAGCAAAGGCGCGATTAGCTTCTGCCATCTTATGTGTATCTTCTTTCTTCTTTATAACTGCTCCCTCATTCTTGTATGCAGAAAGTAATTCCTCTGCCAATTTTTCCTTCATAGGCTTTCCTCGCTTGCTGCGAGCAAAATCTCTTATCCATCGCATAGCTATAGAATAACCTCTATCCTTGGGCACTTCTAAAGGAACCTGATATGTCGCTCCTCCCACTCTTCTTGGACGCACCTCTAAACGTGGACGAGCGTTTTCTAAAGCAGTAAAAAACACTTTTAAAGGGTCTTCTTTTAGTTTTTCATGGAGAATATCAAAAGCACCATAAACTATTTTCTGAGCAATACTCTTTTTTCCATCACGCATAATCATATTTATAAACTTTCCCACCAAAGGTGAATTATACTTGGGGTCAGGTTTTGTTTCTCTTTTAGGAGCTCTTTTTCTTCTCATTTTTTCTCCTATTGTTTAGGTCTTTTTGTCCCGTATTTTGATCTTGATTTTCTTCTATTTTGCACTCCCTGGCAATCTAATGCCCCACGAACAATATGATACCTTACACCAGGCAAATCTTTCACTCTTCCTCCCCTTACTAAAACTATTGAGTGTTCCTGTAAATTGTGACCTTCTCCAGGAATATAGGCAGTGACTTCTTCTCCATTGGTGAGTCTGACACGAGCTACTTTTCTTAAAGCAGAATTTGGTTTTTTTGGTGTCATCGTTCTTACCTGAATACAAACCCCTCTTTTTTGCGGACAACCTCTCAATGCTGGAGACTTACCCCTTCTTTTCTTAGGCTCTCTTGGTTTTCTAATCAATTGTGCTATTGTTGGCATATCTCAACCCCCGTTTCTCTGTGCAGTTTCAGTCCGGTTCCTGCAGGAATGAGGTGTCCTACAATTACATTTTCCTTTAAACCCCTTAATTCATCAACTTTACCACTTGCTGCTGCCTCAGTTAAAACTCGGGTAGTCTCCTGGAAACTGGCAGCAGAGATAAAACTCTTTGTGCTTAAAGAAGCCTTTGTGATTCCTAAAAGCAGTGGCGCTGCAGTTGCAGGACGTTTTCCTTTCTTTATTACTTTTTCATTCTCCTTTTTAAAATCCCATTTATCTACTGCTTCCCCTGGCAGAAACTGTGTATCTCCCGGATCAATAATTTTTACTTTTTTAAGCATCTCACGAATAATTAATTCAATATGCTTATCATTGATTCTTACTCCCTGAAGACGATATACTTCTTGTATTTCGTTTACCAAGTATTCCTGCAGAACTTTATCTCCACAAACCCTTAAAATATCCTGCAATACTATAGGACCTTCGGTAAGCTGTTGTCCGGCAGCTACTTTATCTCCACGATAGACTATAGGATGAGTTCCTGAAGGAATTGTATATTCTCTCTTCATCCCTGTGGGTGAACGAACAATAATTTTTCTTTCGCCTTTTTCCTCTTTAAATTCAACAAATCCCTCTATTTCACTGATAATTGCTGGATTTTTAGGACGTCTTGCTTCAAATAGTTCTGCTACTCGGGGAAGACCTCCAGTAATATCTCTTGTCTTTGCCACTAAACGAGGAATTTTAGCTACCACATCTCCTGCCTCAACAGTCTCTCCTTCTTCTACCATTATATGAGCTCCAGTAGGTAAAGGATAAATTCCCAAAACTTCTTCATTTTCAGAAAGAATTAAAATCTGAGGATGATAATCTCCTTTAAATTCTATCACTACTCTTTCTTTTCTCCCTGTAGTTAAATTCATTTCCTCCTGAATAGTAACTCCTTCCAAAATATCCTCATACTTAACTTTTCCTGAAACCTCAGTAAGTATGGGAGTAGAGTATGGATCCCATCTTACAAAAATCTTATCTTTTTCTACCTTTTCTCCTTCAGAAACAAATATAAATGCTCCCTGAGGAACAGGATTTCTTTGCAGCTCTATCCCTTTTTCATCAGTTATACTAATCATTCCATTTCTGTTTAAAACTACAAACATATTCTTTTTGGGAGCAACTTTTAGGTTATGGTATTTTACAAACCCAGTTTCCTTTGCTTTTATAAATGAACGCTCAGCAACTCGGGATGCTGTTCCTCCAATATGAAATGTCCTCATTGTAAGCTGAGTTCCTGGTTCACCAATTGATTGAGCAGCAATAATTCCTACTGCCTCTCCTACCTCAACCATTTTACCAGTTGCTAAATTTCTTCCATAGCACTTAGCACATACCCCTCTTTCTGATTCACAGGTTAAAACACTTCTTATTCTAATTTTCTCTATACCCAAACGTTCAATTTTTTCTGCTTTCTCCTCAGTAATCTCTTCACCTGCTTTCACAATCACTTCATCGCTTACAATATCAACAATATTATCCAAAGCCACTCTTCCCACAATTCTTTCTTTTAAAGGAACTACCACTTCATCTCCTTCAACTATCGCCGAAACAGTAATTCCATTAACTGTACCACAGTCTTCTTCAACTACAATTACCTCTTGTGCAACATCAACTAATCTACGAGTTAGGTATCCTGCATCAGCAGTCTTTAAAGCTGTATCTGCTAAACCTTTTCTTGCTCCGTGAGTAGAGATAAAATATTCCAAAACTGATAAACCCTCTCTAAAATTAGAAGTTATCGGTGTCTCGATAATTTCTCCTGAAGGTTTAGCCATCAGTCCTCTCATTCCTGCAAGCTGCCTAATTTGAAGCTTAGAACCTCTTGCACCTGAATCTGCCATCATAAATACAGGATTGAATTTATCTAAATGCTTAAAAACTAAATCTGAAACTTTATCTGTAGCCTTTGTCCATATATCAATAATTTTGTTGTGCCTTTCTCTCTCTGTAATTATTCCTTTCTTATACTGTTCATCTACCTTAGATAATTCTTTATTTGCTTCCTCAATACAACTCTGCTTTTCAGGAGGAATCTCTAAATCTTCTATACCCATACTTATTCCTGCCAGAGTAGCATATTCAAACCCAATATCTTTCAATTTATCCAGTAATATGATAGTCTCATGATGTCCAAATCTTTTATAGCAGTCTTTGACAATATCAGCAATTTTCTTCTTATCCAAAACTTCATTCACAAACCCAAATCCAGAAGGCAAAATTTGATTAAAAATAATTCTTCCCACTGTAGTCTCTATTATCTTTTTCTCTCCATTTTCTTCAATCCTCACCTTTACCTTTGCATGTAAATCTACTTCTTCATCCTGATAAGCAGTAATTGCTTCATCTGGTGAAGAAAATATTAACCCCTCGCCTTTAGCATTCTCTTTCTCTAAGGTAAGATAACGCATCCCCACAACCATATCCTGGCTGGGCGTTACAATCGGTCTTCCATCAGCAGGAGAAAAGATATTATTGGCAGAAAGCATAATAACTTTTGCCTCTGCCTGTGCCTCTAAGGATAAAGGAACATGAACCGCCATCTGATCTCCATCAAAATCAGCATTAAAAGGAGTGCAGACTAAAGGATGTAATTTAATCGCTTTTCCCTCAACTAAAACCGGATAAAATGCCTGAATACTTAAACGATGCAAAGTTGGAGCACGATTCAGAAGCACCGGATGCCCCTTAATTACTTCCTCTAATATATCCCATACCTCAACACGGGCTCTCTCTACCATTCTTCTTGCACCTTTTATTGTATGCACAAATCCTTTTTCTCTTAATTTTTTTATAATAAATGGCTCAAATAATTCTAAAGCCATCTGCTTAGGCAAACCACATTGATGAATTTTCAGCTCTGGCCCAACAACAATTACACTTCTTCCTGAATAATCTACTCTTTTACCTAAAAGATTTTGACGGAAACGACCCTGTTTTCCCTTAAGCATATCTGATAAACTTTTCAAAGGTCTGTTTTGATGCCCCATTACTGGCCGACCGTGGCGACCATTCTCCAACAAAGCATCTACTGCTTCCTGAAGCATTCTCTTCTCATTTTTTACAATTATTTCTGGTGCTCCTAAGGCAAGTAATTTCTTTAAACGATTATTACGATTTATTACTCGGCGATAAAGATCATTTAAATCAGATGAGGCAAACCGACCTCCTTCAAGTGGAACTAAAGGTCTTAAATCCGGAGGAATTACCGGCAAAACTTCTAAAACCATCCACTCGGGTCTGTTTCCTGAACGACGAAAATCCTCTACTATTTTCAATCTTTTAAGAAGTCTTTTATTAAAACTTCTTTTGCTTTCCTCAAGTTCTTTACGTATCTGCCTACTTAATTTATCTAAATCTACCTCTTTTAAAAGATCTCTTATTGCCTCAGCTCCTATCTTAGCTACAAAATTTGCCTGATATTCTTTTAATGCTTTGCGATATTCTTCTTCGGTAAGTAATTGTTTTTTACGAAGAGGTGTATCTTGAGGATCAATAACAATATACTCTTCATAATAGATTATTTTTTCTAAATCTTTTACACTTAAATCTAAGATTGCCCCTATACGAGAAGGAATTACTTTCCAAAACCAGATATGAAC
>CAZBLX010000072.1:0-4907 GCA_964492865.1 uncultured Planctomycetia bacterium
AGAACTGGCACAATTTCCTACCCCAATTATAGCAATTCTAATCTTCTTCATAATATAATCACCTCCTTATTCAATTTATAATCTTTCTCTTAAAAAACCTTAGAGCTTTTAAAACCAGTGTAAGGCTCCCCTAAGATGATATATATTTATCAAAAAATAAAAAATTATGCAACAAAAAAATGAATGTGGCGGGAAGCGGATTTGAACCGCTGACCAAACGGGTATGAGCCGTCTGCTCTACCGGGCTGAGCTATCCCGCCACTATAGTAAATTTTAATTTTAATATTTTTGTTGTCAATCTTCAATATATCTTTTTTATCTCCACATTTTTGTAATAATGATGAATTATTTCCTTATAAGAAAAACCATTTTGAGCCATTTTTATTGCTCCTTCCTGAGAAAGACCAGCTCCATGACCAAAACCAGCTCCCCACAGAATTAAAAGCTCAGGTTTATTCTTTTTATATTTAATCTCAAAAATAAAAGCACTGCTTTTTAAATGATCAAAATGTTCACGAATGTAGTAATCCTTCTCAATTATTTCCTTTTTATCTACAAAATCAATCTCTATCTTTTTCTTATGGGCGCAGTTTCCTTCCTCAAGAATATTTATTTTTCTCAGTTTACTAAGAGATTCACCAAAAGCCAATTTAAAATCTTCCTCATCATAAATTCTTTGCCAACGAAAATTTTTACTCTGCGATGAGAAAAAATCCTCTGGATATGATTTAAACCATTCTTCTTTTTTCCTTGCTGAAAAATAAATTTTATCTTTTTTATTATTATCTTCACGATTAGAATAAAGATATTCTTTTTCTCCAAAAATATCAGAAGCCAGGCACCCTCCACAATTGGCATGATAAAACGCCTCAATAAAGGAATTCTTATATATAATTACCTCTCCTCGTGTTGCATCCACCGCTTTTCTTATGCGAGACGTTTCTGCACTCAATCCCCGATAAACCTGACAATGCACATCTTTGCAAAAATCAAACCCTTCTTTTTTATGTCTGCCTAAATTTTTAAAAGCAATTGTTCTTGCTACTACAGCCTGAGCCTTTAAAGCCTCAAAAGGGGAAGAGGAAGGAATTTCAGAAGATACTACCCCATAAAGATATTCCTCAAGGCTCAGCTGATTAACCAGAACCAAACTTCCCCTTTTTGATAAAAAAATTAATAAATCTCCTCTATAGGCATTATCCAAGATTTTTTTCCAGTATTCTTTTTCTCCATAAGTTACATTTAACACATAAAAAGGAAATTTACTTTCTATCCTTACAGGAAGTATAATTTTTTCCTTGTTTTTTTTATAGCTTAAAAAAATTTCTCCTTTTTTTATCTCTATTCGGTAAAAAACACCTCCTAATCCTTTTATTTTCTTTTGAGGAGTATAAATAAAAAATGAACCTCCACATTTAAACATAATTTTTTCTGCTTCCAAGATTTTCACTTTCACTTGTGGAGAGAGACTGAGTCTTTTTACCTTAAATAATTTTTTTTTCGCTCTTTTCTCCTCCAACTCTTTTCTTTTTTGAACAAAAAAACTCTTGCCTAATTTCTTTTTCACAAACAGTAATGCTTTTTTTATCTTTCTCTGCTGAGGATAGAAATTAAATGCCTTGGAAAGATATTTATAAGCTTCTTTGTATTCATTTAATTCCATCAAAGATAAGCCTAAATAATAATAAGCAAGCCTGATACTGGGATCAATTTTGATAGTTTCTTTAAAATATCTTTCTGCCTTCCTAAATTCTTTTTCTTGAAAAAAAATTTTCCCCAAGCGATAAGAAGCAATACTTATCTTTTTTCTGTTTAATACTTCAAGGTAAAATTTTTTTGCCTCTTTTTTCTCATTTAAATCCTCACAGACTAAACCAAGATAAAGATAAATTCTCCAGTTTTTTTCTTTTACTTTATTTAATAAAGAAAAGGCTCTTTTTGAATCTCCCTCAAGATAGGAAAGCAAACCCGCAAGATAAAAAAATTCATCCTTTTTTATCTTATCTTTTAATGTGAAAAGTAAATCCTGTGCTTTTTTATATTGAAACTTTTCTTTATAAAGATAAACCTCGTTTATGTAATCTTTCTTATGGCAGGTATTTAAAGAACTACCTAATAAAGATAGACAGAATGTGGAAAAAAGAAGAAAAAAAAGTCTTTTTGTCAATTATTCTTCAATTACTTTAAATACTTTATCATTTGGATGCACTTTTTGAATAACTTTTACTCCTACAAGATCTCCTTTCTTTGCCTCCTCTACAGGTTTGTGTTCTATCTGCATAGACTCTACAACCTGTGTGAAATCATCATGAGCTCCCTTGATATGAATTGTATCTCCTACTTTCAAATCATCAGTGAGTTGAATTATTCCTACTGAAATTTTCCCAAAATAATGAGTGATTATCCCAACCTCTTTCTCTTGCATATCAACCCCCTTTTTTTCAATTATACCTTTCCTCTCCTATTATGGCAATATTATATTTTTCTGCTTCTTTTAAAAACCTATCTTTTTCTAAAATAATTACCTTATCCTTCTCAAGAACTAAAGCTTTCGCTCTTCTTTTCAATACTTTCAGCGTAAGCATTCCCACCACAGGAACATCAAATCTTAAATCTTGTTCTTTTTTGGCAAATTTTACAATTACTAAATCCTTACCTGCCAGTTTATATGCTCTTTTAATAGTATTATCTGTTCCCTCAATTGCCTCAACAGCCACAACTGCTTTATTTTTAACAACAATAGTCTGACCGATATCCAACTCTGTAAAATGAGAGGCAATTTTTACTCCAAAATGAATATCCTCTTTTAATTTTTCATCCACATCCACATTATTCATTAAGCCTTTCCCTGCCAGATAATTTTTTATAAAGATTGTGGAATCTAAAAAATAAAATCCTTCTTTTTCTAAAAAATTAATAATTGCATAAAAAATAGAGTGTGGTCGCCAGTCAGTGCTTTCAGCTATACTCTGCATAATGCTATCCCAGTTTTTTCTACTTTTAAAAATACGAAAGGGAGAAATTTGGCCTACCATCACACAGTCTTTAATTTTTTCTTTTTTAAGGATTTTAACTAACCTGCTTAATTCTCCTACCTCCAACCAATAGGTTTTATCTGCCAGTTTTTCTATTAAAGAAGAGGTCTCTTTTCTAAAACCAATGGCAATGATTTCTTCAACTTCCTTATTCTTTTTTGCTTCCTGAATAAATAAAAGAGGAAAGAGTTTATTTCCTGCCAATACCGCCAATCTCATCGAGCAATTCCTCTTTTAGAGGAAGAGATAAAGTCTAAAAGTTTATTAATCTCCTCCAAGAGGGGCAGTTCTTTAAGAATAATCTGGCGGGCTACAGAAAAAGTATGATTTTCAAAAAATATTATTTTATAGGCTTTCCTTATTATCTCTATTTTTTCTTTTGAAAAGCCGGCTCTCTTTAATCCCACAATATTTATCCCTCTCACCTTTGCCGGATGCCCATCACATAAAGAATATGGAGGAACATCTTGCACTACCTTAGAGCATCCCCCAATAATGGAGAAACTGCCTACACGACAAAACTGATGAATAGCCACAAGCCCTCCTATAACTACTCTATCCTCAATCTCCACATGTCCGGCTAAAGTTGCAACATTGGCTAAAATATTATTGTTACCAATTTTACAGTTGTGAGCGATATGAGAATAAGCCATAATCAAATTATTATTTCCCACAATTGTGGAGGAACCCTTTTCTGTGCCTGGATTAATAGTAACAAATTCACGAATTGTATTATTATCTCCAATAACTACAAAACTTTTTTCTCCTTTATATTTTAAATCCTGAGGAACACTGCCTATAACTGCATAAGGGAATATATGACAGTTTTTACCAATCTGAGTATATCCTAAAATCTGCGCAAAACCTTCAATACAGGTAGATTTTCCTATCTTTACATTTTTATCTACTACTGCATAAGGGCCAACCTTTACATCTTCATCTAACTGAGCTTCAGGATGGACAATTGCCGTGGGATGAATTTTCACACCCATTGATGTATTATATCAAAAAAATAAGAATAAACAATTGTCTCTTTAAAATGTGTCAAGCCAATTTAAAAATGTCCTGTTTTTACCAAAATAAAAATGTCCTGTTTTTAGGCTTCAACTAATGCTAATTCTTCTCTGTCTTTTTTGCTTTGTAAAAGAGCTTTTTCTTTTGCCAATCTTCTCTTATACAATGGTCTCTTCCAGGGATGCTCCATAGGAGGTCTATAAATCCTCCTTGGTTTAAGTTCAGGTTTTTCTTTTGGTGGTCTTGTGGTTATTGTTTTATATTTTAACCTCCGGCCTTTATAGACAATATACACCTTCCCATTTATTCTTTCCTGGACTGTTACTTTTCTGCCGATAGTCTTATCTAGTATCTGGTAAAAATTCTTGTTGTGAACTATAGTAAAATCTCCTCTTACAGGATGCTCTGTCTTTATACATAAAATCGCATCAAGGTCTATGCTTTTATCCAGAGGTCTATGTAAGTTGCCTTCTTTTATAGGCTTAACACTGAATCTCTTATTATGCTTAGGCAAAAACTCTTTTAAAAACTTATTTGCTTCTTCTATTGTACTTATGCCTCTTAAGCGCATCTCTTTTATCAGTCTATCCTGGTATGTTCTAAATGAGCGTTCTGCTCTTCCTTTTGCCTGAGGAGAATTGGCGTGGATTATTTCTATTCCTAACTGGTGAGCTGCCCTCTCAAACTGGCTTAGGTGTCTTCTATTGTTTAACTCATCCTCAATTGTAGGCTTAGCTGTTGATTTATAAGTAGTATGCTTGTCTAAATACAGGCTTTTGGGTATACCATAGCGCTTTATATACCGTTTAAGGCTGTCAAAAGCCGGCATTGTGCCTTCATAGGCGTAGAAACGGGCAA
>CAZBLX010000073.1:0-1971 GCA_964492865.1 uncultured Planctomycetia bacterium
ATTATTAATTTATATTCAGATAAGTTTTCTGGAAAATCCTCACCAGCATAAACATCAAAATTAATCCCTCCCACTCTTTTTGATATCATATTGGGAATCTGAACTCTTCCTATATCATCACCTATAGGATGATGCGTGCAGGCTTCAGCTATCAAGATTTTATCACCTGGCTTTAGCTTCTCTATAGCATAAACACCTCTTGTTAACTCTTCTAAATCACCTTTATAACGGGAGAATAAAATAGAAAAAGTTGTGCAAGCAAAATCTAAAGGTAAAATCTTTATAACTTCATTAAAAATGTGAGACTCACAAATTACCAATTTTGGCTTTATATTTAAAGATTCCAAACAAGCCTTAAGGTTATCTTTTTCCAAAAGTAAGCCCATTGCTTTTGAATCCAACAGTTCTCTTAAAACTTGCTCCTGAGGAAGTTTTATCCTTCCTTTTGGCATCTCAATATCCTTAGCAGCTACCAAAATCACTAAATCACCTTCATTTACTAAATCTGATACTAAAGCTTTTGGTTTTAACCACTCACTAGGTAAAATCTCAATTATCTTTTCTTTTATTTTTGAAGTATTCTGCCAGCCTTTCTCTAATGCACAAATCTCAAGATAAGGGATATTTTTCTCCTCCAGTCTTCTTTTTATTTCTTCTTTTGTATTTTTGATATCTATCTTGTTTAAAAGCACCAACAAAGGTATGTTAAACTCTTCCGCTTTCTTTATTACCTCTTCTTCATAATCTGTCCAGGTATCACATTCTGTAACTAAAATTATAAGATCTGCTTTTTTTAAGACTTTTAAGGTTTTTTTAACTCTTAAATCCCCCAATCTTCCTCTATCATCTAAACCAGCAGTATCTATTATATTCACCGGTCCTATTGGCAAAAGTTCTGCTCTTTTCTCTACTGGATCTGTGGTGGTGCCAGGGATATCAGAAACTATAGAGACCTGCTGTTGGACTAAACAATTCAAAATAGAGGATTTACCCACATTTCTTCTTCCCAAAATTACCAGATGTAATCTTAATCCCCTTGGTGTCTTTCTAAACATTCCTCACCCCCTTATTTTACTAAAACCTTTTTCTCTTTAAAATTCTCCTTTAAAGAATCACCTCTCTCAAATGAGACTTCTTTTCCTGCTTTCAGAATTATTCTCTTTGCTTTTTCTAAACTTACCTCTATTTTATTGTCATATATCTTATAATCTTTTCTGTATTGTAAAGGAGTAAAATTGGGCATAATAACATTGCAGGCTATTCTCAATCCTAATATCTGAGCTTCCTGAAAACCCAAACTTCCCAAACCTGTAGTAGCAGGCAGATGTGTATTTTTAGTCAAAATTCTTACTAAAGATAGAACTTTTAAAGTTAAAATTAAATCTCCTTTTCTAAATTTACCTAAGGGAGTATCTTTCTGAGGAATAAAAGGTCCTATTCCTGCCATATCAGGATCTAACTCTTCTAAAAACAAAATATCATCTGCTAAATCTTCTAAGGTTTGATAAGGAAGTCCCACTATCATTCCTGCTCCTATCTGAAAACCTATCTTTCTTAAATACTCCAAAATTTTTATCCTCTGCTTTAAAGATTGATGAGGATGTAAAAATTCATAAAGTTTAGGATTTATTGTCTCATGTTTTAATAAGTATCTATCTGCTCCTGCTTCCCTGAAAGCTAAATAATCCTCAAATGGTCTTTCTCCTATTGAAAGAGTTATAGCAATATCTTTTTTCTTTTTTATTCTCTTGATTATCCTGCAAATAGATTTTCTGGTATAGTAAAAATCATCTCCTGATTGCAAAACAATGGTCTTTATCCCTAAATCTGCTATTTTTAAGGCTAAATCTATAATCTCAGACTCTTTCATCCGATATCTTTTTAAATTTTTATTAGAACGCCTCAATCCACAATATAAACAATCCCGACAGCAAAAATTTGAAAATTCAATTATTCCCCGGATAAAAACTT
>CAZBLX010000073.1:2071-4904 GCA_964492865.1 uncultured Planctomycetia bacterium
CCTTTTCTTAATAATTCCATTATACGTTTACCTGTTCTCTGACATCTGTAACCAGCAGTGCAGAATGAGGTGATAAATCCTTTTTTAGCCAAATCCCTTATCAACTCATCTAAACTTCTTGTATCACCTAATAAAAATTGCTGCTTTTCTGCTATTTGAGATTTTTCATCTTGAGAGTAACTGCCTATTCCTATTTTAGTTGAAGCATCTGTCTGAGTTATTCCCAAAAAGAAAGCCTCATCTCTGATTTCGGCTGGTTCTCTTGCAGTTAAAATCAAGCCTGTATAAGGAATACTTAACCTGATTAAAGTAATTATTTTTCTAAAATCCTCATCACTTACCTTATACTTTGCGTTCTCATAAAATTTAGTTTTAAAAGCAGGTCTTAATCGGGGAAAAGAGACTGTATGAGGTCCTATTCCAAAACAATTTTCTAATTCCTTAGCATGAGAAAGCAATGCCATTACCTCAAACCTCCAGTCATATAAACCAAACAAAACTCCTATCCCCACATCATCAATTCCTGCCTCAAAAGCTCTATGCATACAATACAGTCTCCAGTAATAGTTATGCTTTATGTCTCCTTTTGGGTGAAGTTTTTCATAAATCTTTTTATTGTAAGTCTCCTGAAATACCTGATATGTGCCAATACCCACACTTTTTAACAATCTTAATTCTTCTACATTTAAAGGTGGAGCATTAACATTTACTCTTCTAATATTTGAGATACCCTTTCGTGTTTTCACCCTCACCTCATAAATTTTTCTTATAGTTTGAACCATATAATTTATATCTGTTAAAGGATGCTCCCCATAAACTACAATTAATCTTTTATGGCCTATCTTTCCTGTAAGGACTTCTACTTCTTTCTCTATTTCCTCTAAGGACAACTTTTTTCTTTTTATTTCTTTATTCTGAGCTCTAAATCCACAATAAAGACAATTATTCACACAGAAATTGGCACAATATAAAGGAGCAAAAGTAACTATTCTATTATCATAAACCTTCTTTTTAACCTCTAAAGCTACCTGATAAAGTTTTTGCCACAAAGACTCATCTTTTATATTTATAAGAGTTGCTAATTCTTCCAAATCTAAGGTTTTTATCTCCAAAGACTTTTTTAAAATATCATCTACTTTTTTTGGATCCGGTTTTTCTCTCTCTAAAAGTTCGTATATTTTTTTCTCATCTATAAAGTTTTTATCCTCTTTCCTTTTTAAAATAGAAAAATTAATCTCTTTAATTCTTTTTTCTACCCACTCTTTAATTTCTACCTCTTCTTTTCCTTTAATATCTACCTCTCTCAACATAACTTGTATGGAGTAAATGATGGGAAAGTCTACTTAAAGGTTTTCCTAAAAATTCTTCATAAAGTTTTTTGATTGCGGGGTTCTGGTGAGATTTTCTTAAAGGTTTATTTTTATCTTCTATATAAAGAGATTTTGCTCGCAACCTTCTTATCTCATCATTTGTAGGAAGGGGCTGGCCTCCTCCTCCCAAGCATCCTCCCGGACAAGCCATTACTTCTATAAAATGATAATCAGACTTTCCTTGATTTATCTCCTCAAGTAATACCCTTGCTCCTGATAAACTATGAGTTACAGCTACTTTAAGCCTCATTCCATCCAAAACTATCTGTGCTTTTTTTATCTTCTCCATACCTCTTACTTCCTCAAAATCTATCCTTTCTAAAGTCTTTCCTGTCACCACCTCATATGCTGTTCTTAAAGCTGCCTCCATAACTCCTCCGGTTGCCCCAAAAATTACACCTGCTCCTGTAGAGATTCCTAAAGGCTCATCAAAATCTTCTTCCTCTAAATTCACAAAATCAATCCCTGCTTCTTTAATCATTCTCGCAGCTTCTCGTGTAGTTAAAACAAAATCCACATCAAAAAACTTATCTTCTTCCTTCAATCCTAATTTCTCTTTCCAATAATAAAAAGCAGAACACATCTCAGGACGTTTAGCCTCAAACTTTTTAGCTGTACAGGGCATTATGGAGACCACCACTAAATTTCTTGGATCTATATTTAATTTCTGAGCATAATAAGTCTTAGCTATTGCTCCAAACATCTGTTGAGGAGATTTACAGGTAGATAAATGCGAACGCAGCTGAGGATAAAAGTGTTCCAGATATTTAACCCAACCAGGAGAACAAGAGGTAATCATTGGCAAAACTCCTTTATTTTTTATTCTTTCTATCAACTCATAAGCTTCCTCCATAATAGTTAAATCAGCACCAAATTGAGTATCAAATACTTTATCAAAACCTAATCTTTTCAAAGCAGAAGCCATTTTTCCTGTAACTAAACTTCCTTTATCCATACCAAATTCTTCTCCAATAGCAGATCTAACAGCAGGAGCTGTCTGAACAATTACAAATTTTTCAGGATCTGCCAAAGCTTGCCAAATTTTATCAATTTCTGTCTTTTCTTTTAAAGCTCCTGTAGGACAGACTAAAATACATTGACCACAAGTTACACACTCAGAGTTATTTATACCTTCATTAAAAAAAGTAAGAACTTGGGTTTTGTCTGATCTATTTGCAAACTCAATAGCTTCTACCCCTTGAATCTCTGAACAAACCCTAACACATCTACCACACAAAATACATTTATCAAAATCTCTAACTATAGCTGGAGAGGAAAAATCAATCTCATAATGATATTTTCTGGCTTTTTTAAATCTTAAATCTCTTATGCCTAACTCATATGCCAGTTTCCTTAAATCACAACTCTCACTCCTTTCACAAGTAAAACAATCCTCAGGATGACTTGCCAAAAGCAGCTCTACAATAAGTCTTCTTGCTCTTCTTACACGGGGAGAATTTGTT
>CAZBLX010000074.1:0-4857 GCA_964492865.1 uncultured Planctomycetia bacterium
GCATCTTCCTCGTGAGGATTAAGCCCTGTAGTTTCTACATCAAAAAATACTAAAGATAAATCTCTTAAGAGAGACCTCATTAAGAGAGAATTTTAACTACAATAGTTCTCTCCCTTGCACGAATATCAAAATCAATTAAAACCACCTGTTGCCAGATCCCCAGATCTAATTTTCCTCCTGTTACAGGAATAAAAAAATTCGTTTTAATAAACGAACTACGCAGATGTGAATGGGCATTTTCATCGCCCCAGCTAAAGTTATGTGCCCAGTCTTCTCGATAAGGAATTAATTCTTCAAAGAGTCTTTTTAAATCCTTTATTTGACCTGATTCATATTCCATAGTGGTAATAGCTGCTGTTGAACCAATTACATTAAGAAAAATTATTCCTTCTTTAATACTCTCTTCTTTTACTATTTTCTCTATATGAGGCGTGATATTAACTATATCTGTATTTCCTCTCGTTTTTATTTTAATATAACGTGTTTTTAACATCTTTAAAATTTTAAAATCAAACTTTTAAAAAATCAACAGAAACTTACCTTGCCAGATTAGAGAATTTAGGCGGGAAAATTAAGGATCTATTTCTTCAAACAGTCCTTGTTTTACTTCTTTCACGCGACCATTTTTAAAAAGAATATAGATATCCTTTAAAGGATTAACCTCGTAAATATGCTCATAATACCAAATCTTCACATCTTTTTCATAAAGAGAAGGAAACACTTTTAAGGGTAATCCTAACAGAGCAACAACTTCCTCATCTGTCTTTTTAAGAAGAACTAATTTTAAATGAGAAAAGATATCATTACTGTATAAAAAATTACCATAAAGAATCATAAGGAGAATAATGTAAAAAATAATCTTCTTCGCGAGATTTTTCATCAAAATAAATATACAATATTTTTTCCTAAAAATTCAAGAGGAAGGGGTCTTTTTTAAGATTTGTGTAATCTCTTCAAGCTTTTCCAAAATCTTTTCTAAAATTTCAATTTGCCTTTTCTGAAATCTCTCCTGCTTCTCCTGAATATCCTTTGCTTCCTTAGCTAATCTTCCTAAATCTGCTATTTTAGAAAAATCAAACATAGATTTTTATTATAACAAAATTTTTAAACAAGTAAAACACCATCCGCTTTATATCATTTACCATTTTGCTATAACTGTATGGGCTCATAACATCCCTCCCACCTTCTTAGATTGTAAAGCCTGATACCATGAGTCATTTCCGAGATCCAAATTTGAAAAAATTTTAGAAAGAGCCGGAAAGGGAAACGTTGAAACATAAAGATATTTCTAAAAAATCTCTCTCTTGCCTTCTTGGCATATCTCAATTGCGGAAGTAAATATTTTTCAAGTAATCTCACATAAGCATACTCCAAACTGTGTTTCTCTTTCAAATGAAAATAAATACTCCAGGCAGCTATCTCTCCACTTCTATGAGCATAAAATATTCCCTCTCCTAATAATGAATCCACAAATCCAGCAGCATCTCCTATAAGAATAGTATTCCTATAAATTGGTCTTTCTATAAAGTTTCCATAGGGGACTAAATGTGCTTTAATTTTATCTAAACTTTTAAAACCTAATCTCCTTAAAAAATTTTTGAATTTTTCAACAAAAATCTCTTTTTCGTTTTTTATTAATCCGCCCAATCCAACAATATTCTTATCCTTATTTGGAAATACCCATCCATATCCTGAATCAATAAATCCTAAATATAAACAAGGTTCTCTTATGCTTAAATCATCCACAAAAACTTCCATGGTAATAGCTAAATCAACTCTCCATTTTTGGAAATCAAAAATTGGCAGTTTTTTTCTTATAATACTATTTACACCATCTGCGCCAATTATAAATTTTGCTTTATACCTTTCTTGCGAAGAAGTTAGAATTTCATTTAGGAAGGGTTTAAAATCTACAACACATTCTCCATCAATTACTTCTGCCCCTTGTTGCTTTGCTTTTTCTACAAAAAATAAATCATATTTATCTCTCTCTACAAAATAAAAAGTCCTGACGCTTTCTCCACTGAGAATAAGCTTATCTTTATAATATAACTTAAAAGTTTTAGAGGAAAAATTTATCAGTTTATTGAAATCGTCATCGGATAAATTAAATATTCTTTTTATAAGTTCGTATGTCTTAAAAGTTATTAAACCCGCGCATAATTTTTGACGAGGAAGTTTAAATTTTTCTATTAGTAAAACTTTAAACCCAAATTTACTAAGCAGATATCCTGCAGTTGAGCCAGCCGGACCAGCTCCTACAATAATAACATCATAATGTCTATCCATAGTTTATATTATTCTTAAATACTCTCGCGCCTGTTTACCTCTATTCCAAATATTTTAACCTTACTATGCCCAAGTTTGTTTATTATATCTCTCTCTTTTATTTCTTTCAATTAAAATTCTTGGAATGTGTTGTTGCAATAACAAAAAATTGAATTTTTAAAAAACCAATTCTTTTTAATTTGACATTCTTTTCTTTTTTATGTTTTATTTTAGAGAGAATATTTCTTAATTTATAGATCGTGCATATAGGTCTTTTGATATTTATTTCCTTTATGGATATCCACATAGCATCTAAATAAAGATATTCATAGTTATTGGTTAGTGAACTATTAGTGAAAATATACTCTGTTTGTTTATCTGCCAAAGAAAAATGCGAAAAATATTTTACACTAATCCCATCGTTTTTATCTTGACAATGATTCTGAAAAGTATTACGATAGAGCAAAAAGAATTAAAATAGGAGATTTACAATAAAGAAAGTATTTAGGTTAATTTGTGTAGTTTTTTCTCTCCCACAAGAGAAAAGAATTCCTCTGAGAAAAAAATTAATCTCTATCTTTGCTAATTCCATAACAATCTCTCTTTATAATTTTTTGCAGAATAAAATTAATAATGAAGTATATGCTAAAATCTAAAAAAAGATATTTGCTGCGCATAATTATTCCTGCTTATCCTAGATTTAATGTGTATTCTTCCATTGCTAACAAAACTACTGCTTTAGGTCCTTTGTGCGTTGCTGCATCAGCAAAAGAAGTTAATGGGTGGGAGGTAGAAGTTATTGATGAAAATAATTTCTATAATTCTCATCTGAAAACTCTCAGGGGAAAGATAAATCATAAACTTATACAGAATCAGAGACCCGCAGATGTAGTAGGATTTTATGGAGGACTAACTTGTACTACACCTCGTATTTATGCATTGGCTAAGTTTTATAAACAACAAGGAGTAATAACTGTCGCTGGAGGTCAACATTTTGTAGAGGAGACAATCCCGGAGGCATTATTTTCAGGAATAGATTACATTATAAGAGGAGAAGGAGAGATGACAATAAAAAAACTTCTTTCTGTTTTTTCTAATGCAAGAGATTTATCTTCAATTCCAGGCATCGCCTTTAAGAGGAAGAGTAAAATAATCTTCACTGGTCAGCAAATTCCTATAGAGAATTTAGACAACCTTCCTCTGCCTGATTTTTCTCTTCTTAAATATGCTAAAGTAAAGCTTTTTCCCGTAGGAAGAGTTCGTGGATGTGGGATGAACTGTGAGTTTTGTGCTGTTAAAGGCAGGCCTCGATATGCGTCTAGTCAGAGATTAATTAATCAAATTGATAAACTTGTAAAGGAGATGAAAGCAAAAGAATTTTTTATTGTTGACGATTTATTTGGTCAAGATCGTAAGGAAACTTTGAATTTATGTAAGATGTTGGCAGAATATCAAAGATTAGAGAAGATACAATTAAGGTTTACCGTACAGATTCGGTTAGATAAGGCTAAAGATGTAGAATTACTCAAAACAATGAGAGAGGCTAATATCAGAGTTGTAACTATTGGTTTTGAATCTCCAATAGATGAAGAACTTAAAGCGATGAATAAGTCTTTATCTTCTCAAGATATGTTAGAATTGACGAGAATATTTCACAAATTTGGTTTTTTTATACATGGCATGTTTATTTTTGGTTATCCTACAAAAGAAAAAATTAATTTTATGATGCCTGTTGAGGAACGAATAAAATATTTTGAAAGATTTATAAAAAAAGCAAAGCTTGATACGATTCAGGTAGTTTTACCTATTCCCTTACCCGGAACAGAGTTAAGAAAAAGACTTCTATCTCAGGGACGGGTATTTCCCCTTTCTATAGTAGGTTGGCAATATTATGATGGCACTTTTCCTCTATTTAAACCTGACTATCCTCTTACTCCTCAAAAAATACAGCTTGCTATGCGAAAAATTATGGAGCATTTTTATAATATAAAGTATTTCTTTATATTTCTTTTAAATTTATTCTCCATCATCAGCCTACCTTTTTATTTTAATAATTTCAAATCAGGCTGGAGAAGATGGTGTCGTAGAACACGCAACTATGCCTTTCGTATCATTGGTCAAAGAATTATAAAGATATGGACTGCTCAATTGTATAAAGAAGATTTCTCTAAAAAATTGCAAAGAGTAGAGAGCAATATTTCTAAAGATGCAGTAAAAAGAAACCTTTAATTGTGGGTAATTCTTTTGGTTTTTTTATTTATTAGCAATAAATCTGATTTAAAATAACCTTAATTTAGTTGTAGTGTATTTGTCTATTAACGGCAATAATTATAATTAATTTGTAGGTGTTTATTCCCTTCTGCTGGGATTGTAACCTTCCGGCTTCCTTCTTGGTCACTGTAAGGAGTAATTGCCGAGAAAGCAAAATCTAAAATAAACTTTCCCAATTTTTAAGGATGATTGCTGACGCAAAAAGGAATGAGGATGGAATAAAAGCAATTTTGGTATGGAAGTTATCAAGATTTGCAAGGAACAGAGAAGATTCAATCCTTTATAAAGCTCTTCTTAAGAAAAAAGGGATACAGGTAA
>CAZBLX010000075.1:0-4822 GCA_964492865.1 uncultured Planctomycetia bacterium
TTATACTTTGAATTACTTTTTTTAATAATTTTATTTCTGGATTGTATGTTACAATCACCATATCTATTTTTTTCATTTTATTTCATTTAACATTTATTTTATTATTTAATTTTCTTCGGCTTAAATAACATCTTATATGCTGAGATTATCATAAATACATAAAATAAAGGAAATATTTGATAAAAATATTAACACCTCCAATTCATAATGCTACGGAAGCATAAAATAATGGATAAAATATAATACCAAAGATTTTCTTTTTTTTAAAAGATATAAATAATTTATTTCCTATAATTCCTAAAATTGCAAAATAAATAAATGCTCCTAAACTTATAGCTTCATATATACCACCAAATAAAGTAACCATATTGGGAGACGAATTTAATCCGGCACCTTTAACGACTAAATGTGTTAATAAGTAAATATTTTTACGATCAAGAAAAACTATGTTTGTTAAAGGTATTTTAAATATAGGAAAAAGCCAAAAAATTTTAGGAATGTTATAATTTACATAATTTAATTCTCCAGATATCATTAATACTGCTCTGTTATAATTTGCAATGGTATACCCAATAAATTTGCTGATACTTAAATATAATAAATTTTCGTTGCTACTACTCCATCTCAACATTGATGTAACTACAAAAAAATATAATAATATTATCGCTTTTACACACCATCGAATGTGATTGATTTTGTTTTTATATTCATATTCAACTATTACATCCTTAACTATATCTAAGTAAAGAGACAAACTATTTTAAAATTGAATTTACAATTAAAAATAAGTTTATATTACAATTTTTCAATATAATTACTTAATACCAAGACTCTCATATGAGCAGTATTTCTGCTTGCAGGTTAAGAATATTTTTGTTAAAAGGTAATCTCTAAGGATCAGCAAAAAGAAAATTTCATCTTGATTACACATTAGATTTTTTTAAAAGCCTTTTTACCGTTTGCTGAAAGAGGGATTTTTATTACTATTTTATGCTTTTTATCTGCAAATATGAGTGTTTTTCATTTTTTGCAACACTTTAATCAGACTAAAACTAACTATTTCAATTTTAAAAGAAATTATTTATATAATATTCTCTCTCAAGTTTTATTTTATATATGAGTATTTATAACTTCATGAAATTTTATAATATTTAAACATTTCAGGAATTTTGGTTATAAAGATTAATAAAAAAAATAAATCGATAAATTGTAAACATCGTAATGAAAATATAAAAAAGAATTTTATTTAAACCCACAAAGAAGAAACTAAATAGCTAACAAAAAGTTTTAGTAGATGTTATTTTAATTAGGATTTCTAATAGGATTATATTCTGGCACTATCTCTTTTAAAATTTTCCTAATAGTCTCATTATCACATTTATAAGCTGCTTTTTCAAGTTCTGCAATCTTACAATAAAGCCATTTTTTAAAACTTTCTTTGTTTTTATGACCAAACCAATTATTTGGTCTCAGAACCCATATTTTCTCATGTTCGGTTCTAACGATCCCTTCTCCTTGAGTAATAAGTTCTTCATATAACTTTTCACCTGGGCGCAAACCTATAAATTTGATTTCAATATCTCTACCCGGTTCTTTTCCAGCTAAACGAATAAGATCTTTAGCTATATCTAAAATTCGGATTGGTTCTCCCATATCCAGAATAAAAATTTCTCCTCCATTTCCCATAGCTCCTGCCTGAAGAATAAGTTGGCAAGCTTCAGGTATAGTCATAAAAAATCGTCTCACTTCTGGATGTGTAACTGTTACAGGTCCACCTTCCTCAATTTGTTTTTTAAATAAAGGAACTACAGATCCTGATGAACCAATAACATTACCAAATCTTACACATATCATTCGGGTTCCATTTTTTCCTTCAAGAGCTTGTACTAATAATTCACAAACTCTTTTACTGGCTCCCATTACATTAGCAGGATTAACAGCTTTATCAGTTGAAATCATAATAACTCTTTCAACTCTGTTTTCTACAGCTAATTCTAACAAATTTTTTGTTCCCAGAATATTATTAAAAACAGCCATCCAAGGATGTAATTCTAATATCGGAACATGTTTATATGCAGCTGCATGTATTATAACTTCAGGCTTATATTTTCTTATAACCTTTTCTATATACCATTTATCCCGAATATTTGCTAAAATTATTTCATAATGCTTAAATTCTAAACGATGCTCAAACTCCATCTGGATACTGTAAAGGTTATATTCCGAAGCATCTAAAAGGACTATTAATGCAGGATTAAATCTAATAATCTGTCGACAAAGCTCAGAGCCAATAGACCCTCCTGCTCCAGTGACAAGAATAGTTTTTCCTTTTAAATATCCTTTAATAGATTCTATTTCTATTTCTACAGGTTTTCTTCTTAAAAGATCACTATAATTAACATCACGAAAAGCTTTAACACTTACTCGTCCATCTATCAGCTCTCCTAAACTTGGCAGAGTTCTATAAGGTACTTTACAATTTTCACATATATTAACTACTCGACGCATCTGGACTCCAGTAGCACTTGGCATAGTAATCAATATTTCTTCAACATTATAACGTGAAACTATCTCAGGAAGCTGGTCAACACTACCAAGCACAGGAATACCGCGGATCATTCGTCCATGCTTTGTTCTATCATCATCTACAAAACCAATCACTTTATAAAATAAAGAAGGATTATCCTCGATTTCTCGTAATGTTTTTTCTCCTGCATCACCAGCTCCTACAAGAATTATATTCTTAAGAGGTAATGAAGATAATTTTTTAAAACTTTTTTCTTTGTTTTTACTACCTAAATATCCTTTACTATAAAGAAGACGTATAAGGATCCTCAGACCACCTGTTAAAATAAAAGTCATTTGAGCATCTATAAGAAAAACACCTCTTGAAAATCCTTGAAATCTGAAAAGGAAAAGTATAGCTGTCATAATAGCCATACTTGAAAAAAGAGTAGCTTTAAAAAGTTGATACATATCAGATATACTGCTATAACGCCACATTCCACGATAAAGATCAAACCAAAAAAATACTAAAAATTTAAAAGGAACAATAAAAATCAAAAGACTTAACATTTGATTAAAAATTTTTTTAGGAAGGATAAAATCAAATCGAATAAAATAAGCTCCTGCTAAAGAAATGCTAAAAAGAACCATATCCGCTATTACCATAAAATAAAAATTTCTATTTTTAAGTTGTTTTAATATTTTAGTTTCCATTATTATAAAATTATGTAACTAATATTTTCCATATTGTTAGAAAAATAAGTTTTAGATCTGTAAAGAAACTTATCTCTTGTAAATATTTTTTATAAAATTTTATTTTTTGAGGTAAAATTTGTTTTAAATAAACTTCTTCTATATTCTCATTATTTTTTGCAAATTTTTTTAATATTAATTCTTCATCTTTAAAATAAATAGTTGCATAATCTGTAATCCCGGGTTTAATTTTTAAAATTTCTTTATAATCTTTTTTAAAAAAATTTACATATTTTTCTACTTCAGGCCTTGGACCAACTAAACTCATATCTCCTTTTAATACATTTATTAGCTGAGGCAATTCATCTATTTTGAATTTTCTTAAAAATTTTCCTAATGCTGTGATTCTGGGATCATCTTCTTTAGTTATCAAAGGACCCTTATTTTCTGCATTTATAATCATGGTTCTAAATTTATAAATATAAAAAGGTTTAAAATTTTGTCCAATTCTTTTTTGTTTAAAAAAAATTGGACCTTTATCATGGATCTTTATCAAAATTGAGACAATTCCAAATAATGGACTTAAAATTATCAAACCTATTAAACTTACTAAAAAATCAAACGCTCTTTTTCCATGTTTTATATAAAAATTATCTCGCATATTTTAAGACATTTTCAATTATATACTCTTGTTCTTCTTTAGAAAGTCCTGGATAAATAGGAAGAGAAAGAGATTTTTTGAATACTTCTTCTGCTACTGGATAATCTTTTTCTTTATATCCAAAAGTATTTTTATAATAAGGGTGTCTGTGAACCGGAATAAAATGAACTGAAGTTCCTATTCCCTTTTCTTTAAGTTTACGATAAAGTTCATCTCGATTATTAATTTTAATAACATAGAGATGCCAGCTTGTTTCTCTGTCAGTTTTTATTTTTAAAGTTTCGATTTGAGTACTTTTGAAAGCTTTGTTATATCTTTGAGCAATCTCTTTTCTTTTTTCCCACATCCATTCAAGCTTTCTTAACTGTGCAAGTCCCAAAGCTGCCTGAATATCTGTCATATTGTATTTATATCCCTGATCTACTACTTCATAATACCAATCTCCCTGTAAAGTATATCGGTTCCAAGCATCTCTATCTATTCCATGAAGTCTATTAATCTTCATAATACGAGCAAAATTTTCTTTAAAAGTAGTAGCCATTCCTCCTTCACCAGTAGCTAAAGTTTTAGTAACATAAAAACTAAAACAAGTTATATGTCCTATAGTTCCTATTTTTTTACCTTTATACCATGCTGGGAGTGCATGAGCTGCGTCTTCTATAATATAAAGATTATATTTACGAGCTATTTCTAATATCTCATCCATGTCACAAGGCTGTCCTCCGAAATGAACAGGAATAATAGCTTTTGTTTTTTCAGTAATAAGATTTTCTATCTTAGAAATATCTATATTATGCGTTTCATATTCGATATCGCAAAGCACAGGTTTTGCATTAAAATATGCTATTGTTTCAGCAGTGGCAATGAAAGTATTAGTGGGCAAAATAACTTCATCCTCTGGTTTAAGTCCAATAGCTTTTAAAGCCAAATGAAGACAAGCTGTGCAGGAGTTTGCAGAAATTG
>CAZBLX010000076.1:0-4747 GCA_964492865.1 uncultured Planctomycetia bacterium
CTTTTTGTTATCTTTAAAAAATTAGATTGCTCTTTCTGCTATCGGCATAAATGTAAGAAAAAGGAATGTATGAGGAGAATATCTCCTCAGGAGGTTTTTAAGATGATAAAGAAAATCTTGAAGAAATGAAGATTTTAATTTTAACAACACATCTTAATTATGGAGGAATCTCACGATATGTTTTAAATTTAGCAAAAGGATTAAAGTTAAAAAATCACTATGTCTGGGTAGGCTCACATGGAGGAATCTGGCAGAAAGAATTAGAAAGATTATGTATCAATCATCTGAATTTACCAATAAATACAAAGTCTTTTTTAAGCATAAAAGTATTCCTTTCTTTTTTTAAACTTATACCCTTTTTGCTTAAGGAGAAAATAGATATTATTGTTGCCAATACAAGAGTTACACAATTTCTTGGGTATTTGGTAATGAGATTTTTTAAAATAAAGTATATCTCTGTATTTCATGGATTTTATAAAAAAAGATGGGAAAGAAAAATATTTAAGTTTGAAGGAAATAAAACCATTGCCATAAGTAAAGCAGTAAAAAGACACCTGATAGAGGATTTTCATATAAAAGAAGAAAAAGTTAAAGTGATTTATAATGGAGTAGATATTCAGGAATTTATAAAAAAAAGATATTCAAAGGAGGATTTTGGTCTTTCTTCATTTTTAACCTTAGGGATTTTGGGAAGAGTATCTTCTGAGAAAGGTCATTTTTTGGTAGCTTCTTCTTTTAAAGAATTAATAAAAAAATATTCCAATCTTTATCTTTTAATCTGTGGTGAGGGAAAGCTAAAGGAGGATTTTAAGCAATTCATAAAAAGAATTGGTATAGAGAATAGAGTTAAATTTTTTTCTTTAGAAGGAAAAGATTTTTTAGATATTGTAGATATCCTTGTTGTTGCCTCAAGTAAGGAAGGATTGGGTATGGTGATTCTGGAGGCTTTTGCCAAAGGAGTGGCTGTAGTTGCTTATCCTTCTGGAGGAATTAAAGAGATTATTAAAGATAAAGTTACCGGGATTTTTTTTCATCCTTATTCTGCTTTTAGTTTAAAAGAAAAAATAGAGGAGTTGATAAAAAATAAAGATTTGCAAAGAAAAATTGTTGAGGAAGCAAAAAAAGAGGTATTTAGGTTTTCTTTAGAGAGAATGACACAAAAGATAGAGGATTTACTGAAAGAGGTAGTTTATGAGAAAAGTTAAAATATTTTTGATAGTTGTTTTTATAACCTTAGGAATATTCCTTCTGAAATTAAGCTCTTTTTATGAAGTTCCTATTCTTATGTATCATTCAATCAGTAATAAAAAATGCAATATTTGTGTATCAGAAGATAAGTTTCTAAAACAGATGAGTTTTATAAAAAAAAGAAGATATAAAGTTTTGTCTTTGGCTGATTATTGTTATCTTCTAAAAGAAAAAAAGAGACCACCATCTCATGCAGTAATAATCACATTTGATGATGGTTATAAAGATAATTTAAAAGCAGTAAGAATTTTAAAAGAGTTTAATTTTCCTGCTACTATTTTTGTTATTGTAAATAGAATTGGAAAAGATAATTATCTTTCTTATGAAGATATAAGAAATTTTTTAAAAAATACAAAAGTAAGGATTGGCTCGCATACTTTTTCTCATAAATACCTTCCTTCTTTAAATAAAAAAGATTTAGAGGAAGAAATAAAGTTGTCAAAAAAAATATTGGAAGATATTTTTAAAGTGAAGATAGAGACTATATCTTATCCGGTGGGAGGATTTAATAAAGAGGTGTTGAAAATAGTAAAAGAAGCAGGTTATATTTGTGGTTGCACAACTAATCGTGGTTTTTCTAAAAAGTTGAATCGCTTTGCATTAAGACGCATAAAAGTTACTCAGAAAGATACTCCTTTTACTTTATGGGCTAAATTATCCGGTTTCTATTATTTTTTTAAAAAGATAAAACCTCCTTATTGATGAGGAAAATTTTAGTTGTTGAGGTTAACTGGCTGGGAGATTGTGTTATGAGTTCGCCTGTATTTTCTGCTTTAAAAGAAAAATTTAAAGATTCTTATATTGGAGTTATGTGTCCGGAAAGAGTTAAAGAACTTTTTGAGATTATCCCATCTGTTGATGAGGTGATTGAGTTTGATGAGAAAGATACCCATCGCGGTTTTTTGTCTAAGATTAGATTCATTAAAGAGTTAAAAAAGAAAAGATTTGACACTGCATTTTTATTGCATCGTTCCTTTACAAAAGCTTTAATTTGTAAATTGGCAAATATTAAAGAAAGGATTGGTTTTAAAAGAAAAAAGACAAAATTTCTTCTTACAAAAAGAGTAAAGCCCCAGAAAAATTTACATCGCCGCGATTATTATTTTTCTCTTTTTGAAGCAACAGGAATACCAATCAAGGATAAAGTGCCTCACCTTACCTTAACTTCTTCTTTAATTTCCTTAGCAGATAAATTTTTTAGAAAAGATGATTCTTTCTGGATAGGGATTAATCCTTCTGCAAACTGGGCTCTTAAAAGATGGCCACTCTTTCATTTTGTTTCTTTAATTAAATATTTGCTTAAAGAGGATGTAAAGATAGTAATTGTTGGTCAGAAAAAAGATCAGGATATAGGAGAGAAACTGGCTTCTTTAGAAAAAGAAAGAATATTCAATCTTTGTGGAAAAACTACTTTGAAAGAATTAATTTCTGTATTAAATCAGATAGATCTTTTTATCTCTGCTGATTCAGGACCGGCACACTTAAGTTCTGCATTAGGAAAAGAAACAATTGTGCTTTTTGGTCCCACATCTCCTTCTATCACTGCACCTTCTGGAGAAAAGGTACATATTTTAAGAAAAGATGTGGGATGCAAAATCCCCTGTTATAATTTAAAGTGTAAAGATAATATATGTATGAAAAAAATTACACCTGAGGAAGTATTTTTAAAAATAAAAGAGATTATGCATGAGAGAGATTAGGTATATTTTGGTAAATTTTCCTACTAATTTGGGAGATACAATTTTAAGCTTTCCTGCTTTTGATTTGATAAAAGAAAATTATCCTTCATCAGAGATTGATGCAATTGTTTCTCCTAAAACAAAAAATTTTTTATCTTGCCATAAATTCATCAATCAAATTTTTATATATGAGAAAAGATGGAGAATAAAAGAAAAGATTGCTTTTTTAAAAAGATTAAGAAAAAAATATGATTTAATGGTTGATTTCAAAAATTCATTTTTACCTTTCCTTTTAGGAATAAAAAAACACACACCAGTTATAAGAAGATTTTCTAAAAATATTCATGCCAAAGATAGATACTTAAAAATAGTGGAGAATTTAGTTAGAAAAAGGAAAACTTCCCTTAAGGCAGAATTTGTTTTGGATGAGGAAAGAAAAAATTTTTGGCATAGTTTAAATTTAGATAATGCTATATTTGTTGCTCCTTCCTCAAACTCTTCCTTAAAAAGATATCCTCCTCATGAATTAGAAGAATTATTATCTTTTTTATCCTCAAAAAAGAAAGTTGTTCTTTTAGGAAGTAAAAAAGATTCTTCTTTATATCGCCAAATTGATTCATCTTCAGTAATCAATCTTATGGGAAAGACAAGTTTTTTGGATGTCTGGTTTCTTCTTAAAAATTTTGCCTGTGTATGTATATGTGTAGACTCAAGTATTCTTCATTTAGCCAGTTATCTTAATATACCCACAGTTGCTCTTTTCGGTCCTACACAAGAAGAAATTTACGGTCCTTATTCAGAAAAGTCTGTAGTAATTAGAAAAAATTTAAAATGTGCTCCTTGCAAAAGCTCCACCTGTCCTTATTCTGGTGAGTGTATGAAGATTCCTGCATATAAAATAATAGAGGCAGTGGAAAAGCTTTTAAATGAATAATTATGAGTAGATTGCGCATCCTTATTACTCGCACAGATAAGTTGGGAGATGTGATTTTATCTACCCCGGTGATAAAAAATTTAAGATTGGCATATCCTGATAGCTTCATTGCTTTTTTATGCCAGCCTTACACCAAAGATATTTTGGAAGGAAATCCTTATTTAGATGAGGTTATCGTTTATGATAAATATGGAAAACATAAAAGTATTCTTTCTTCAATAAAATTCTCTCTTTTTTTAAGAAAGAAAAAATTTGACTGGGCAATAATCTTACATCCTACAAATAGAATGCATCTTGTTACTTTTTTTGCAGGAATTCCTTTACGCATCGGTTGGGATAAAAAATTAGGGTTTTTGCTTACCCACAGGCTTCCTCATACAAAAGAGAAGGGAAAAAAACACGAGTTAGAATATAATTTGGATCTTTTGCGTTTTTTAAATATTCCTATAAAAGATAAATCTTTGTATTTTCCTTTAAAAAAAGAAAAGCAGGAATATATAGAGAATTTATTAAAAGAAAAAGGAGTTAAAAAAGACGATTTAATTATTGCTATTCATCCTTATGCTTTCTGTCCCTCCAAACGCTGGCCACTTGAATATTTCTCATCTCTTATTTCCCTTTTAAAAAAAGAACTTCATCCTAAAATAGTAATTATCAGTTCTGAGAAAGATTACAGTAATTTTTTGTTTGAGAAACATCCTGATTTGATTGATTTAAGAGGTTTGGATATTCTCTCTGTGGGAGCACTTATAAAAAAAGCAGATATTTTAATCTCCAATGATACCGGACCTGTCCATATCGCAGCAAGTTTAGATACTCCGGTGATTTCTATATTTGGAAGAAATGATCCTGGGCTTTCCCCACGTCGCTGGCGTCCTTTGGGAGA
>CAZBLX010000077.1:0-4747 GCA_964492865.1 uncultured Planctomycetia bacterium
GGAAGTTTTTGAATAATCTTAATTTCTGCTGGACGATTATTTACTGTGGTGATTCGAGGAGCGGAAAGAATATTAGTATCGTAAGAATTAGCTAAAGCTTTCAAAACTACATTGATATTCTCATCAAAAACAGTAATGGTAAAGGGTTCTTCTTCTTGTATAGTCGAACCTGGAGGATAATAAGTAGATTTGTAAGGAATGTTCTGCTCTAAAGGTCCTCCTTTAGTTGAACCAATGCGAAATTGTCCTATTTCAAAACCACCTTTTTCTGCAAATGCTTGCCAATTTACTCCCAGAGAACTTTCCCCTTGAAGCCTTACCTCTACAACTCTTGCTTCAATTAAAACTTGCTTAGGAGGAACATCAATCATTCTCAAATATTCTTCTATCCTTTTAAGATTCTCTGGATAGTCAATAACAAGAATGGAGTTAGGTTCACTGCCATACAATATCTTTCCTTCAGAAGAAAGCAAAGAATTTATATTCGAGGCTATTCCACCCCAGGCATAGATATGTAAAAATAACAGAAATAAAATAGAAATTAAAAACCTCATCATAATCATCCTTTTTTACCCTCCACTTTCTGTAGTAGCCTCCTCTTCTGTACCACCTGTAGAAGTTGATTCTGACTCACTTCCTTTTTCTTCCCCTATTATTTCATCAACCCTTATATACTTTAATTTAAAAATTTTACTTTCCATTCCTTTATCTATCATTTTTATGTAAGTAGCTATTTTCTCTATATTCTCTGGATAATCTATAACCATTATAGAATTTGGATACTTACCCAAAAGAACCTTTCCTTGAGGAGATAGAAGGTCATAAATAGTAGCTTTGTAAGATTTTTCTTGAGAAACAGCTCCTTCTTCAGGCTCTTGAGGAGCACCTGCCTCAGATTGCGCACCTTCTTCAAGAAGAGATTCTGCTTCTACATGTTTAAGAATAAAGATTCTGGTAACCAAATTAGGTTTTACAATAATTACATTACCTTCCTTTTTTAAAACTAAGTTATTCATTTCAGCAATCCTCTCCAAAGCTTCTTTTAAAGATATGTTAGTTAAACTGGCAGTAACTTTTCCCTGAATATTTTCATCGACAAGAATATTAAGATTATAATCATGAGCAATAACTCTAAAAAAATCCTTTAATTCCACATTTCTCAATTCTATTGAATATAGATTATTACCGGTTTCTTTAATACTTAACACAGACTCAACTTGTTTTTTCTCTTCACCTTCTTTTTTTTGCACTGCTTCTGGTTTTTGAGCTTCTTCTGAAGCCTGCTTTAAAGCTTGAGCACTCTCAGCAACAGAACTTTCCTGAGAAAAAGCTACTCCTATACTCCATATTAAAATTATAAAAAAATAAAGCAACTGCAAAATCTTAATCATTTCTAATTCACTATATTTTTTAATCTTATCACATACTCTCTGCCCTGATAATCCTTTAAAATTATCCTCTCTCGTTCAATGCGTATTACTTTCTTATCTTCAATGATATCATTCTCTTTAATAATCCTTCCATCAACTATCGCATAGGAAGATTTATCTGATACAAATATCGCAGAAAGTCTTAAATGTTTTAACTCTTTCCTTTGAAATTCAAATCTTTCTTCCTGAGTAAGAAAAGGATCTCTTAAAGAGAATAATTTTGATGACTCTAAAGAAGTATCCTGCAAAGAAAACTGTTGTTGGGTATAAACAGTCTCATCAATACTATATCCTTCTTTTACACTCAGAAAAAGAAATACTATAAATACTATTATTATTCCTCCAGAAAATAATCTCATAATCTGCCCAGAATTTTTTTTAATCTCTCCACATCATGCTCTGTATATTCTCTCCATCCGTTTACAGTGTTTCTTTTTGGTTTAGGAAATACTCCTTTCTTTTCATAACGAAGAAGTGTTTGTTTGGATATTCCCAAAATTTCTGCTACCTGCTTAGCATAAAAATATTTCCTTCTCATATATGGCCATATCTTGTATACTTTGATAGCACCTGATACACCTTGATTCTACTTTAATATTAACCACTATTATTAACCTAAGTCAAGGAAAAATTTTATTAAAATTGCCTGATAACCTCTATATATTAGGCAGGAGAAAGATATATACTATATATAGTGTATGCAAACTAAAGGAGAGACTTCATATAATTTTTATAACTTTTCTTTATTTCTCTTAAAGAATCGCTCCCGAATTTTTTCAGAAACATTTCCGTAATAACTATAGCTAACATACTTTCTGCTATTACCCCGCAGGCTCCTACCGCACAGATATCAGAACGAATAACTGAAGCTTTTTCTTTCTTTTTGGTTAATATATTCACTGAATCTAAAGGATTGCCCAAGGTAGAAATTGGTTTCATTGCTATTCTTACAACTATTGGTGCACCGATAGAAACTCCTGCCTCAATCCCTCCACAATTGTTAGTTTTGCGATAAAAGCCTTTCTCCTTAGAATAAAAAATCGCATCATGAACACAAGACCCTTTTTTTTTAGCACATTCAAACCCTAAACCAATCTCTACTGCTTTAACTGCAGGAATACTCATCAGATAATAAGCAATCTTTGCATCTAACCTTTCATCAAAATGCATAAAACTACCCAATCCCGGAGGAACCCCTTCAGCCCAAATTTCAATTACTCCTCCTAAGGTATCTTTTTCTTTCCTGGCTTTTTCTATCTCTTCAATCATCAACTTCTCTTTTTCTTTATCTATACAGTTAAGCAAAGATTTTTTGGTTTTTTGTATAATCTCCTCTACTTTTTTAGGTTTTTTTAAAGAAGTAATTTTCCCAACACTTACTGTGAAACTGGCTATTTTTATATCAAATTCTTTAAGAAACTCTTTACAAATACTTCCTATACATACCCGAGCTACTGTCTCTCTTGCTGAAGCTCTTTCTAAAATATTCTGGATATCTTTTTCTTGAAACTTTAAACACCCTGCCAAATCTGCATGTCCTGGACGAGGAACAAGAACAGGTTTTAATTCATCGCTTTTTTCAGGATATATCTTTTGATCTTTATTCTTTATAAGAATACAAATAGGACTTCCCAGAGTCATTCTATTTCTTACTCCAGAAATTATCTCTGCTTTATCTTCCTCAATCTGCATACGCTTTCCCCTTCCAAAACCCATTTTCCTTCTTCTTAACTCCTGATTAATAAAATCAATATCAATCTTTACCCCCTTAGGAAAACCTTCCAAAATTGCAACGATTGCTTTTCCGTGTGATTCTCCAGCAGTTAAAATCCTCATTTTAAAATTAATAGATTCAAAATTTTATCTCCCCATAAAAAAGAGACAAATGTAGCCAAGGATAGATAAGGAAGATAAGGAATTATATGCGATTTTTTCAATATTAAGGCAAAAATGGCATAAAAAAAAGCGATGAAAGGAGCAATAAAAAACGTTAAAACTACACATTTAGCCCCCAAAAATGTTCCTACCATCCCCATAAAATCAACATCTCCCAGACCCAGTGATTCTTTTTCTCCTTCAATAGATTCTTTACCTCGCAAATTAAGATAAAAATTTAAAAAAACATCTCCAAAAAGTTTAAAAAAATAAGTAAAACCTAAACCAAAAAATAGCCCTTTAAAAGAGAAAAACAAGGGAAATTTTTCCAAAGAAAAAGATACTTTTTGCCTTAGAATATTTAAAGTATCAAATAAAGCAAATATCAAACCTACAACTATCCCTAAAAAGCAGAGATAAGCCGGTAAAGCATGAAATTCTATATCAATAAAAGAGACAACAACAAGTAGAGAGAATAAAAAAAGAAATTTGAAAAATACTGAATTTGCCCCATAACGAGAATAAAGAAATAGGACTAAAAAAGCGGTGATAACTTCTACTACAAGATAACGGAAAGAAATCTTCTCCTGACAATACCGACAGCGTCCACCAAGAAAAATAAAACTTAAAATGGGAATATTGTCATACCATTTTATAGGTTTTTTGCAGTGTGGGCAGAAAGAAGCAGGTTTTATAATAGATAAATTTCGAGGAATCCTGTAAATACATACATTCAAAAAACTTCCCAGGCATGCTCCAAAAATAAAGGAAAAAATTTTAGCCAGCATTTTTCAACTCTTTTATTAATTTTTTATATAAAATATCCGCCTCGCAATAAAAATCTTTCCCAAACCAAATTTTTTCTGCCTCAAGTGCCTGATAAATCAACATCCAAAGTCCATTAATAGTAAATAACTTCCTTCTTTTTGCCTCTTTTAAAAGAGAAGGAAGGGGAGGATTATAAATAAGGTCATATACGACTAAATCAGGAGATGCTTTCTCCAGTGTAAGAGGGGATGCCTCTTCTTTTTTTAACCCTACACCCGTAGCATTAATAAGAATCTGATAATTTTTTAAAACTATCTTCTCTCTATCTTTAAAAACATATATCTTTAATTCAGAAAAGAACCTTTTTAATCTTTTTGCCAATTTAACAGCTTTGCTAAAGATAATATCATAAAAATCTATTCTTTCTGCTTTTTCTTTTGCCAAATACACACTTATTGATTTAGCCGCTCCTCCTGCTCCTAAAATAAGAACATTTTTATCTTTTACTTTTAAATTAAATTTTTTAAGAGAAAGAAGAAATCCTTTTCCATCAGTATTGTAACCGAACAATTTACCTTTATGAATTTTTACCGTATTTACCGCACCAATAATTTTTGCCTCTTTGTCTATTTTATCCAAATAAGGAATAACCTTCTCTTTATAAGGAATAGTAA
>CAZBLX010000078.1:0-4678 GCA_964492865.1 uncultured Planctomycetia bacterium
AACCGTATAGATAAGCAAAGATTATCTTTTTTTGAGAATCTAAAAATTCCTTTATTTTCTTTATCTTTTTTACATTATTCACTTTTTGCCTCATTAGATCCACAAAACCCTTATCTCATCCTCCAATACTTTAAATTCCTTATCACCAGTCACAACTTCTCCTCTGCGAAGTTTTGCTAAAGCAGCTGTGAAACAGTCAACATAAGAAATTTTTTTTGTGGCTTTAAAATAAGCAGCCTCTTGGGCAAGTTGTGTATCTACATCGAT
Organism: uncultured Planctomycetia bacterium; assembly: GCA_964492865.1. Classification (GTDB taxonomy): domain Bacteria; phylum Omnitrophota; class Gorgyraeia; order Duberdicusellales; family 4484-171; genus CAZBLX01. The sequence goes on from CAZBLX010000078.1 coordinate 268, forward strand.
TATCTCTATAGGTAAAGCTCTGATTATCTTTTCAATCTCCTTAACTTTCTTTTGGCCACATTCACGTAAAACAACATAATATACCTCTCCAAAATTTACTGAAGTCATTAGCAAATAGTTATCCTTCTCTACTGCGGAAACAAAAAGAGATTCTACCTTCTTATAACCAGTTTCTTTTTCTAAAAATACTAAAAGAGCATGTGCGTCAAGTATTCTTTTCATAAATTATGCCTCTCTTTCTCTATCTTTGGCTCGTTCTTCAAGGAGCACTTTTGACAATCTTCCTTTGGTCTGTAAAATTCCAGCTATTTTTTCAAAATAGGTGGACGTAACAGGTCTAATTATCAACTCATCGCCTCTCTGTTCAACATATAGTTTTGTGCCCTTTTTTATATTGAGCCTGCGGCGAATCTTTGAAGGTATTACAATCTGTCCTTTTGCGGTTACAACTACTGTAGTCATATCTTATCTCCTCCTTTCTGCTAAAAGTAGAACATATCCTAAAAGGTATGTCAAATATTTTTCTTCTTACCTTTACTTAATTTAAGCACTTTTTATCTTTGAAACATTATTAGTACCTAATCAATTTTCATTTTCATCCATTTTTTATCAAAATACATAAAGATATTTTTTGATATATCCAGTTTAATCTCGTGGGTTGAATTCAGATTTTCTGATGACTTTATTTTCTCAACTACTCTACCAGCATGGAGTAGGAGGCATATCTACATATAAAATCCAATGGACATCCCAGTCATCTCCCCAGCTTGAAGAACCGCCTCCTTGAACATTTCCTGTACCTAGGTTACCATCATCTTGACTTCTGTCTATCATCTCTGCAGAATGATGAGGCACTGCACATTCTGCATTGGGTCCAGAAGGATAGCAATAATCATCTATATCTATCCATAATTCTCCCTCAGATCCTCCAGTTAAATTAATAGGAGAGCCTACTATACAGGTAAGTGCACCATTTTGAATAAGGTAAGCACCTCCCCAGGGAGTTACACATGTTCCTCTACCTCTTTCTATATAAGGTCCGTTCCATCCTTCCCAAGGACCACAATCAAAAGCACTCCAACCATGTGGTGTCCAACCTGCCACACAAGCATTTTGAGCTAAATGAGAATCTAAGGGAAACAGATTTACAGCTTTTGGCCATTTCCCTGTATCAGCATAAAGAGCATATAATGCTTTAGATAAAGTTTTAATATCTGCAGCTGCTTTAGCAACCTTTGATTTCTCAATCGCTCGAAAAGCATTGGGAGTAATAATGGCAGCTAAGATTGCGATAATGGCGATAACAACGATAAGTTCAATTAAAGTAAAGTTTTTATTTCTCATCTTTTTCGAAATATCGTTAAAATCGCACCATTAATAGTTGAACCTCACCATTTACATGTCCATCAGCATCAAAACCTTTATCTACCATAATTTGTTCACTAGAAGATGGAATAGGATGATTATCACTATAATCCCTCTGTATCCCTACATAACATCCAGGAGGAATAGAAACACCATATCTTGTAGCACCATTTGGCCAGTAATTCCAGTCGTATTTACCTGCCCAAGGCGTAAAATTTGGCCATTTTTCCAAATAAGGACCATCCCAATTGCTTTGTACAACGGTTTGCCAATTAGGGGGCAAGCCGGTTGCATTAAGACAATGAGGATCTCCTCCATCATCAGGATTATAAGGCAAAGGTTTCATAAAACCAGGATCATCACCACGACAAACGTCAGGAGGCCAGAAACCAATATCAGCATAATAGCTTTCTGTAGCGGCTCTCAAGGTTTTAGCATCTTGCATTGCTCTTGAAATTTTCGTTTTCTCAATCGCTCGAAAAGCATTGGGAGTAATAATGGCAGCTAAGATTGCGATAATGGCGATAACAACGATAAGTTCAACAAGAGTGAAAGATTTTTTGTTCATAATTCTCTTTTTTAAACACTTCCCTTTTTTATTTATAACATAAGTCTTAATGATGTTTCAAGAAATAAAAGTAAAGGGGCAGGTTTAAATCAATCTCAATTTAAATCTCAATTTATTTTCATATTGTCTGAGTAACACGCATTACTTCTTCAGGAGTGGTAATTCCCTGAAGTAGTTTATCTATCGCTGCTTCTCGAAGTGTTCTCATTCCCTGAGAACGTGCTACTTCTCTTATCTCATCAGCCGATGCTTTCTTTAATACTAACTCCTGAATTTCAGGAGTAGATTTAAGCAACTCATATATCCCTGTTCTACCTTTATATCCAGAATTATTACAAATTTTACAGCCTTTTCCTCGCACAAATTTTAGAGAAGAAGAAACCCTATTTTCTATCCTCAACGATTTAAGAAGCTCTAAAGATGGAGTGTATTCTTCCTTGCATTTCGCACAAACCTTTCTTATCAATCTCTGGGCTAATACTCCTAAAAGAGAAGAAGAAACCAGAAACGGCTCAACTCCCATATCTATCAATCTGGTAAAAGCAGTAGGAGCATCGTTTGTGTGAAGTGTTGATAAAACAAGGTGTCCGGTTAAAGCAGCTTGCACTGCAATCTCAGCGGTTTCTAAATCTCTTATTTCTCCCACCATTATAACATCAGGGTCCTGCCTTAAAAAAGAACGCAAGGCAGAAGCAAATGTCAATCCTGCTTTTGGATTAATTTGCACCTGACGTATGTGAGGAAATTGATACTCTACAGGGTCTTCAACTGTCATTATATTTATATCTTCTCTATTTATTCTCTGTAATGCTGAATAAAGAGTTGTGGTTTTACCACTTCCTGTAGGACCGGTTACTAAAATTATTCCATAAGGCTGACTGATAAGATCCTTAAAAATATTCAATTCCCGAGGAGGAAATCCTAAATTTTCTAATCCCAAAACCATACTACTTCTATCTAAAATTCTTAACACTACATTTTCCCCATGAATAGTAGGACAGGTTGAAACTCTAAAATCTATCTCTCTATTACCTATCTTCATAATAATTCGTCCATCCTGAGGAAGACGTCTTTCTGCAATATCCAATCCTGCCATTATCTTCACTCTTGATATAACTGCCGATTGAAGATACTTGGGTAAAGAGGCGTAACGATTTAGGATACCATCTATTCGAAAACGCACCTCTACCAATTTTTCTTCCGGCTCTATATGAATATCAGAAGCGTTTCTCTTTACTGCATCAGCAATAAGAATATTGACCAACTTAACAATAGGTGCTTCTTCTTCTAACTTTGCCGATTCTTTCAACTTTTCTTTATCAATAGAAGAAATAACTTCATATATAGTTCTTCCTCCATAATATTGGTCTTGAGCCTTACGTATTTCCATCTCATCAGCAAGCACTGGTTCAATACTGCATCCTGTAATACGTGTAAGCTCATCAATAATAAAAACATTAGTAGGATCTGCCATTGCAACTGTCAAAGTATTTCCTACTTTAAAAACAGGAATAACTTTATATCTCAAAGCCACGTCCTGAGGAACTAATTTAATTATCTCCTGAGGTATAATATAGTTAGCCAAACTAAATTCACTAATGCCAAGTTTAGTTGCTATCATATGGTTAAGCTCTTCTTGAGATATCCAGCCATTTCTTACAAGAACCTCTCCCAATTTTTCCCCTGTAACTTTCTGTTCTTTTAAAGCTTCCTCTAACTGGTGAGGAGTAATATATCCTTCTTCTACAAGAAATTCTCCTAATTTTTTCTCCTCTAACATCTTTTATCTTTCAAACTCCAAAATCTTCTCCAATTTCTCTCTCTGCGAAGAAATATCCTTAATTTTTTTCTCCAAGGATTCTATCTTAAATACCAAGTCTTTTTTCTCCATCCAGGATGTCTCCTCTATTCTCTTTTTCTCTTTCTTTCTCTCATCAAAATACCATTTCCCTATTCCTAACTCTTCCTTCTTCTTCATATATGCCATAACCTGAGGGGTAACTATAGTGGGTGAAACAAATATAAGAAGTTCGGTTTTATCTTTAGTATCTTTCTTACTTTTAAAAAACCAACCTAATAAAGGAACATCTCCCAGAATAGGAACCTTGGTTACACCTTTAGTATTTTTCTCTTTAATAAGACCTCCGATAATAAGAGTTTGACCGTTGCCAATCACTACCTTTGTATCTGCACTTCTTTTATCTATAATCGGCACTGTATAAGGAACTTGAGTAGCTCCCTGCACTACAGTAAGCTCGTAATCACCTACTTTCTCGCTCACTTCAGGCTCAAGCTCCATAACAATCTTCCCATCATCAGTAATAGTAGGTGTAACCTTAAGAATTATCCCCACTTCCTCAAAATTAATATTCCAAGTAATAGCAATACCCTGATCTGACATCTCTACTTCTGGCTCTGCCCAAGGAAGTTTTTGAATAATCTTAATTTCTGCTGGACGATTATTTACTGTGGTGATTC
>CAZBLX010000079.1:0-4669 GCA_964492865.1 uncultured Planctomycetia bacterium
AGAGTAGAGATTAAGATTAATAGAGATTTTGTTTTTATCATGTTGCCTCCTTTTTGTTTTGATTGATATTAACACTGTTTTTAAAGAACATTAATTTTTTAACAAAAACACTTCCAGTATTTTTTAAGAAGACTTTTTAATTCTTTTATTATAGCTTCTGTTTCTTTAAATCCTGTTTCAGGAGAAGGAGCTTCTTTTTCTTCTAAATTCAAATCTATATCTAAATCTAATAATCCACAGATTAAAGATACCCAGGCAAAAGGCAAGACTTTCAGATTATACCCAGAAGTTATGAAATCAACTACTTTCCCCTGACAAACCCTTTCTGCTATTTTTCTTACATAACCACCAATCATTTTAAATCCTTCTAAAGTCAGCCCTAAATCTGTCAATCCATCTAAATAATGAGGGTCAGAGCCTCCATATCTTATAATTATTTGGGGCTTAAACTCTTCTGCTAAAGGGATAATTATTTTCTCAAAAACAATTTTATAGGCTAAGTTAGAAGATTTCTGAGGTAAAGGAATATTAACTGTGAATCCTTCACCTTTATTTTCTCCAATCTCCCAGATAAACCCTGAGCCAGGATAGATAGTTTGGGGGTCTTGATGGATATCAATAAATAAAACTTCATTATCTCTGTAAAAAATCTCTTTTGTTCCATTTCCTGCATGAGCATCTGTATCTAAGACTAAAATTTTTTTAAGATTAAAATTCTTCTTAAGATACTTAACGGCAACCGCTACATCATTATATATACAGAAACCTTCTCCAAAATCAGGCTTTGCATGATGAAGCCCCCCACCAATACCAATTGCTTTTTTAAATTTACCTTCTGCTACTAAACTGACTGCTTTTACAGAAGCCCCAACAATCAATCTTGCAGCTTTATCTATTCCTTCAGGAAGCTGGTAAGTTAAAGGATCAAGATTATCTAAACTGAAATAATTAAAGATATCAGAGATATATAATCCTGAAGATGCATATTTTACTGCTTCAATATAATCTTGTGTGTGGACTAATTTTAAAAGATCATCTTGGGCAGATTCAGGTTTTATAATTTCAAATCTATCCTTAAAAGGAGAAAGAGTTTTTTGAAAAAAATCCCAGAATAAAAGAAACCTATCACCTTGAAAAGGATGATTCTCTCCAAAACTATATCCCTTTAAATCTTCATGGTATAATAAAGCAGCTCTCACAAGGATTAATCAAAACCTCCCTGAGTTTCTCGCAGGCGTGCCAGTCTTTCCTCTTCTTTAATTCCTTCTTTATGTTCCCTATCTCCTTGCTCTCCCTTGCATCTTTGAGAAAGTGCTTGGCTTACCTCTTGACGGGAATAACAGATTAAAATATCTCCTGGTTTAATTACTGTATCTGCCTTTGGCACACCGATATATTTTTCTTCTCCATTGACTTTGCGATAAATTGCTAAAATTAAAGCTCCCTCCAGTTTCAAATCACTCAATTTTTTATCACTTAACCAACTATCTTTTTTTACTTTGATACGCGAAATAACATAACCTTTGCTCAATCCCAATATCTGTTCATAATCATAAATACGCAATTTTGTCCATCTTACCAATGCTTTAGTAATTAATTTTTTCATTACATTATAGATATAGTGTGAGCGAGCGAAAAGAAATATTCCAAAAAGCCCAAAAGCTAAAATTATACCTCTTATAAGAATATTTCTTCCTGATTGTCCCACAAAAGTTAAAACTAAAGTAGCAATGGAGGAAGTAATTCCCGCACTTCCTAAAAGAATTAAAATACGTATAATGCGTCGGCGCACAGGATGATTAACAATTACTTCTGATTCTTGAGTAGTAAAACCTACTCCAGAGAATGCAGATTGAGCCTGGAAAGAAGCTACCTCAGAAGATAATCCCGTAAGTTCTAAAGCTACCGCTCCAATGCGCACAACTATGATAGAGAAAATAATTATGGTTAAAAGACTTATAAGGGCAAGCATACCCAACTTAGACTACCTCTTCAGATCTGATCTCTTCTAATTTTTGTGGATTCTTCTGGTAGGTTATAAGTTCTTCTTTAATACTTTCAAAGACTTCATCAAATTCTCCTCTTTTTCCTCTTCCCTTTAAAGGATTCACATGGCTTAATATGTCTTTTCTTATGAAGGGATGGAGGGGAAGCTCTCTTTCTTTCATTTTATTAATTAAATCTGTAACGATATTATCTATTTCTACAATGAGAGAACCTCTTTTTTCTCTTATTTCTTTTGCTTCTTTAAGAGAAAGGTCTAAATAATTATCGCACTTAGAGATTATCGGTTCAAACGCACTTCCATGAAATTTTTCCACTTTCTGATAAGCAAAGCCTAAGGTAATAAAGTAAGGAAGTTCAACAGATTCTTCTACTTCACTATCACTTTCTTTCAAATCAGGCTTTTCTTCCAAAAGATAAGAATATAGATTGTAGGCAACATAGGCTTTTTCTCTGATGTTGGGTTGCTTTTCAATATTTAAATTTATCATTTTTGTTCCCAAATGAGGCGGGACAATTACTGATAAAAACTCATTCATTCCCAATGCTTCTCCTGCCAAAAAACGATGTTGCCCATCAATAATTATATATTTGTCATTTTCAGGATATACAACCAGGGGGACTAAAAACCCCAAGCGTTCAATAGATAAAGAAAGCATTCTTATATGTGCCTTGCTTGGTTTTCTCTGGAAACGGGCTACCTCTAACTTTTCTCTGGGCAAAACAGCAACTTTAAGAGGTTCATTAATTATAGGATCAGTAATTTCCAATATTTTACTTTTTTCTTCTTTTTTACGTGCCATAGTTTTTATTATACACAAAGAGAAAAAAATGCAAATATAAAATTAAAGATTTTTTAGCTCCTGATAAATTTCCTCTAAAGGCAGATTATACTCTATCATACCTTTCTCAATTTTATCCATTTTCTCCATTAAATTCTTTGTTCTTTCCTCATTGACTAAATAAAACCAATTTTTGTGGATAAAATTTAGTACTTTTTTGCCCAAGAAAGTAGGGAATATTTTAGCCTTCCTTTCTTCAATATATTTTCTCAAAAATAATTTTTCTATAATTGCAGAATATGTAGAAGGACGTCCAATTCCTTTCTCTTTCATCTTTCTTATCACATCTGCCTGAGTATATAAATTTTCCTGTGGCACAAAAAAAATCTTTAAAGAAATCTCTTTTTCTCCTTGAGGAAGTGGTTTTTTTATTTTTAAATTTCTGTAAAGCTGGAAAGCCTTTCCTTCTGCTTTAATAATTCTTTCTTCAATCTTTTCTTTATCTTCATATTTTATCCTGTAAACTTCTGTTTCTATTTCAATCTCTTTTGCCTGGGAAGCCATAAATCTTTTAAAAATAAGGTCATAAAGAGCAAAGTGTTCCCTTTTTATGCCCTCTAGAGAAATTATGTTCTCATAAATCATTCTCTGCAAAGTAAATCTATCCCAGGCTTTTGTTGGTCTTATACACTCATGAGCCCCTTCCTTTTTACTCCAATCACGAGGTGAAAAATCCTCTTTTAAATATTCTTGAGCAATTTTTTGCCCCATTTTACTTACAGAAAAAGAATCCGTGCGATGATAAGTAATCAATCCTTTCTCAAAAAGTTCTTGAGCTAACTTCATACATGTAGAAGCAGAAAACTTAAGGATACGATAAGCGTCTCTTAAAAGTTCATCGGTAGAATAAGGAGGAAGGGGCGCTTTTTTCTCTCTTTTTTTCTCTATTAATTCTATCTTTATTTTAATTCTTTTTTTATTGATGTTTTCAAAAGTTAAATCCAATTCTTTATTGTAAGCAATTTTTTTCTTTTGGCGAAATTTTTTCTCTTGCTCCACAATCCAGAAAAGAACCGGAGTTTGCACCCTTCCTGCAGAAATATTTTTATTTTTAAAAACCTTCTGTAATCTTTGAGAAAGTTCAAAACCAATCCATCTGTCTTCAATTCTTCTTACAATTTGAGCTTTTACTAAATTTTCATTAATTGTGCGCAAATTATTAAGCGCCTCTTTTATTGCCCAAGGAGTAACTTCATGAAATTCTGCTCTTTTTATCTTTGTAATTCCCCTCAAAAGATTGGCAATATCCCAGGCAATTTTTTCTCCTTCAGCATCAGGATCTGTTCCCACAATAGCTAAATCTACCTGATAAGCAATTTTGCGCAAAGCCTCTATTCTTCCTTTCGTATCATCAATATCTTCCTTCCCACACCAAGGGCAAGTTGAGCTTTCAGTAGTGAATTGGTATAAACAGGAGCGACATTTTTTTAAAGAAGTATAAATAGGAATAAATTTATGATTTTCCACTCTTACTCCCCATAGCGCCTCATCAGTAACTAAATCTAACAAATGTCCTAAACAGGCAGTAATTAAAAGCAAATATTTTTCACTCATTACTTCATATATTAAGAGAGGATCAACCAATTTTACGCTTGGTTTACCAAAGAAATGAGCAATTTGTTTTGCTTTTGTGGGACTTTCTACAACAAAAAGGGCGGTGGTAATGAGATCTTTTTCTCCTTCTTTTTTGCGAGAATCATCTATTTCTTTATTAAGAAGAGAAAAATCAACTGTTTGTTGCGATTTAAAAGCTAAATCATAATATTGGGCTTTTTTAATAAAAGCTTTAATTATATCTTTGTCTTTTTCAATTAAAAAAGAAG
>CAZBLX010000080.1:0-4610 GCA_964492865.1 uncultured Planctomycetia bacterium
GATGATTGGGAAAGAAGAGTTACTGCTGAGTTATGGGGGCATGAAACAGCTTTCTTCCTCCTTATTCTTCTTCCTCATCCAGACCCTGTTGGAATGACAGAAGTCTATTTAAATAAAGCTTATAGAGAAAAGGTCAAAAATAAAAATGAAGTTATAAGGTATACTCCTCAGGGTTTTGGTGTATATTCTGCCAATCCCGGAGAAAAGATAGGAGATGTTATTCTTACTCCTCGCCAGCAAGAAGGTTTCTCTCCTGATAAAGAAATACCTGTAGATTATATTGTTATAAGAAATAAGGCTTCAGATAGAGTTAATAATGGAGATAATAATGGAAATAATAATCCCGTTGCAATTCTTATTCCTGCAGAAAAGGTTAATCCTTTATTTGTTGCTAATAATAATGGAGAAGGAGGAAATGGTGAGAAAGGGGGAATTTTTAAAGGATTGTTGAGAAGACGCGCTCCTCCAAAAAATAATGTAGAATCTAAGGTTTATGAACTCGAAGAAATTTCTCCCCAAGAGACACCCCCCTCCTTAAAATCTCGAGGCAAACTTTACAAAGTTAAGAACGGTAATGATAACAATCAATATTTATTCCTTTTACACGACAGTGGTAAAGTTGTGCCTTTTGGAATAAGAAATAATGGGAAAGGCGAAGTTGAGATTGGGGTAAGTGAAGAGCTGTTGGATTTTCAAGTTAATTATTATTGTGGATATAGAGATTTAAAGGAAGCAGATATTTCAAGGTTAGTTGGGGAAATTAGAGAGAATAAGGACAATCCAGGCAGAAGCTTAGCAGCAGAAGAATTATTATTGGCAAAATTAGAAGATTCCCAGCTTATTGATGCTTATTTTAAAGGAAAGATTGAGATAGAAAATGAAGAGATAAAAGTGGCTTCTTACTTAATTGAAAGAGAGATTTCTTCAAGAGTAAAGGATAAGGATTTTGCTCAAGAATTGATTAATAAAGCAGTAGAATATTTCGACAACAACTATAATAAGAAGGAAACAGGAGAAAAAGAAAAATGGGAGATTTTAGAAAAGGTAATGTGGGCTTTCAATAGAGTTAATCGTGAAGTTATCCCTCAGGAGAAATATGAGCAAGTAGTAAAAGAATATGAAGAGTTACTTAAGAAGAGTCTTGAAAATAATAATAGTCTTGAAAATGATAATTGGAAAGAGGGAGAAATATCTACGGCGATAGAGATAGCAAAGTTTTCGTTAGAAGGAGGAATTTTACTTTTACCTGAATTCTTCACGAAGCATAAAGAGGTAATAAAAAAATATGAAGAGTTGCTTCCTTCTCAAGAAAGAAAAGAATTAAGAGAGGCTTTAGAGAATGGGCATATAGTGAATGAGATAGTAGAAGGAGAGGAAGGAAAATTAAAAGTAGAATTTAAACCTTCTTCGAATTGTCCTCAGGAGTTAAAAGGTGCAATAAAGAGCTTGAATAATAATATAATTGGTAAAACGATAAATGAATACCTTCCTCGGTATAAAAAGCTTATAGAAAACTCTGGAGAGAAATTTGATAAAGACCAGGCCAAACGTCAGATAAAAATAATTTTAGATTCTCTTCTTCATCCACGGTATGTTCCTCCTACAAAAGGAGAGCAAGGAAAATCTGCATTCATAATTCCTGTGATAAGAAATATTTTGCTAAAGATAGGTATTTCTTCTATAGCCTTAGGAGATAGACCCTCTGATGTGCGAAATCAATTCAACGCTCATTTGGAATTATTAGGTTTTAGTAAGGAAGAGATAGAAAATGCAGGAAGGGAATTGAATGAGCAGGGATGGTGTGTGGTTAAAAAAGGTGAAATAAGGATAGTTAGAATTGAATTGAAAGATGAAATGGAAGCTTTACCAGAATGGATTAAAAAAGTGATAGAGGTTATTCAAGAGCCTTCAATTATATATATTGACGCAAAGACAGCTGAGAGCATTAAGACGCATACTTATTTTGAAGAGAAAGGAGAATGGCATAATTTGTGGAGAGAGCTTACTACCAATAAATGGCTTATAGGTGATGAAGCTCAAGATATATCTAATACTCCTTCTTTAATTATAGGAATGGGAGGAGTTAATTTGGAAGAAAAAGGAAGGGTAGATTACTGGTTGAAAGATGTGGAGATAGCAGCAAAGGTAATCAAGTCTTGGTTTGAATCTTGGAAGAAAGAAAATGGTGGAGAAGGAGATTTTCAAAGTTTTTGTGAATATTTAGAAAGAGAAGGGTATTTAATAAGAAGTAAAGGTCCACATGGAGAGACAAGATGGAATCCTGAAAAAGGAAAATTAGATGAGTTGTTAAAAAGAGTGTATGAGGTAATAAAGGAGCAAAATAAAGAGATTAAAGATTTTGAAAGTTTTAAAAGAGAGTTGAGAGAATCTGCAAAATACGATGCTCTTTTATTTACTCTGGTAGGATTTGGTAAAGTTTTGGGTTGGAAAGAAAGAGAACAGTTTGTTTATAGAGAAGAGATAGGAAAGGTTGTTCCTGCCAGAGGAGGTCTCTCAGAGATGAAGATGCATTGGTCTCAGGAAAATATTGCTATCGCTGCAAGAATCTTAGGTGAGGCTAAGCATAAAGGAGAGTTTCCTGAAGAATTTACAAATAAAGATAGTTTAAGAAAAATTTTGGGAGAGATTGAGATAAGTCCATCTTCAATTAAAACAGATATTTTGGGAATAATTTCTGAGTATGGATTTGTAACTTTATTCAGTGCTACTCCCAATTTAAGTGAGCCCTTAGCTAAGTTATTAGGAATAAAATGCGATAATGAAAGAGAATATGTGCAAGGAGAGATAAATGAGTATTTAAAAAGAGCCACTATAGTAAAAGGAGATAGTTTTGAGAAGATTTTTGAAGGAAGATTTTCTAATATTGGAGAAAATAAAATTGTGTTTTTGCCTAAGGGAGTAATTTTTGATAGATTTTTAAGAACAATTGAGGAGGCTAAGAGAAAGGGAGATATTTCTCATAGAGTAATAAGGATAGATAGCGAGAAAGCAAGAAATAATGAGGGAGAGTATTGGGAGTATAAAAATGAAAATGGAGAGTGGAAGTGGAGTAAGGTGGAAAATTTTAAGGAATTGAAGAAAAATGAAAATGAAAAAATTCTTTTGATTTTTGATAAACCTTCCTTAACAGGAAAAAATATCGGGAAACTGAAAAACGCCTGCTTTATCACTGTAGAAAATCCAAAAGAGCGACCTTCTGAAACACCCTTTTATCAGACTATACGAAGAAATCGTGTAAGAGAAGGAGAAATGAAAAAGGAAGGTGTAAGAGAAGAGTTGTGGATAATTGAAGAAGGGCATAATGTAGAAAAATTAAATGGAGAGGAAAGAGTTAGATTCATAGAAGAATTTAAAGATGTTTTAAGGAAAAATGAAGATATTGCTAAGGCAGATGCAGAGTTTAAGAGTATAAGTGAGCTGATTAATCAGGGTTTTGTGAATGTATTTGAGGGAGCAAGAGGTTTAGCATTAGGAGAGGAAGATATTAAAATTATAAATAAGATACAGCAAGAATATGATAGTAAAATCAAAATGGATAAAGACCTCTTTAAACTTTATAAAGCAGACGACCTTTTAAGAGGAATGGAAAAAGCTTATCATACTTCCAAACAAGCCTTCTTGGAGGCTTTAGAAAAGTATAGAAACGAAGTGAAAAATGACCGGCAAAGAGAATATTTAGAAAAGATTGAGGAATATCTGAAAGGTAAAAAAGGATTTGATTTTACTAAACACGATAAGGAATTTACAGGAAAATTCTCTCGGGATATAGGATTTTCTCAGGTAGATATCCGAGGAATAATAAGGGTAATTGAGCTTATGTATACAAGAAAAGAATTAGAGAAGAAAATTTCTATCAGTTCTTCTCCCGAATCTCCTTTAGAGACAGCAGCACAAATTATAAGAGAAGAGACTCCGATAACATCAAAAGAGATGGTAGGAAAGCTTACAGAAAGAGGTTGGTCTCAGGATATAGCCAGAGGAACTGTAAAAGAATTTCTTAAAGCTATGAAAGAGACGGGAGTAATAAAACCAACATGGTATGGGTATCCTCTTGCTTTTGGTGCTTGTTTTGGAGGAGGAATAAAGAGTTTGTTTAATAAAAATAAAGAAGATGAAGAAAAGAGAGGGTTTAAAGATGAGGCTGCTATATCTTGGTATTTAACTCTTTTTGCCAATGCACAGCTTACTGAAGAAGGAGAGAAATTTTTAAGGGTTTTAAAAGATGAAGAAGGTTTAGATAAAGCTTTATTCACTGCTTATAAAGAGTTAGATGATGATTATGCAATTCTTTTGTATTTAGCTTTAGATAGAAATAGCCCTGAATTATCAAAGTTTTTGAGCTTATTGGATATAATTAATACATTCAAGAAAGTAGATAAAGATTTCTGGGAGAAGTATAATCCTGAAAATTCCTTACTGAAAGAGTATGGTAGTTTTGAAAACTTCTTACTGAAGGAGATAGAGGATAGATTAGCAAATAAAATAGGTAAGTATTCTTATGATAATGACGAACTAAAACTTTTTGGCAGAAATGTAAATACAAAACTTTTAGAAGATATAACTGCAGAAGATGTTGCTGGTGATATTTT